>JAUWBX010000191.1 GCA_030609625.1 Phycisphaerae bacterium | reverse complement strand
GATCAACGCCGCAATAAATTACCATTATTATAATCGCGGCAAAAGGATTTCTGTAATGATGCCATATAGTTACCACCTAAAGGACTTATCTGATTGGTACAGGCAGCTATGGGCCGAAAGTCTCGGCAAAAAAGAAGATTTAACTGGAAATGAAGTTCACATCGGCCCCACACCGGTCAAGGCGCTCGGCACCACCGACCAGCACAGCCAGGTGCAGTTATATCGCGAGGGGCCGAACGATAAATTGTTTACTTTCCTTCAGGTCCGCAATTTCGATAAAGACGTCAAAATAGGCCCGGCTCCCAATTATGCGCAGGAACTCGGATTCCTTGCCGGCAAGGATTTGAGCGAGCTGCTCAACAACGAGAAAAAGGCCACCGAGTACGCCCTTTTGGAAAGCGAACGTCCCTGTCTGACGGTCCTATTCGATAGGGTGAACGCCTATACTGTCGGCCAGTTTATTTATTTATACGAAGTAACAACTTCTTTTGCCGGTGCCTTGTTCAACATCAATCCTTACGACCAGCCCGCTGTTGAGTTAGGCAAAGAGGCCACCTTTGCTCTTATGGGCAAGCCAGGCGATTATGAACCCGGCTATACATACGAAGAATTTGCGAATAAAATTCAATCTCTGAACAAAATTGACGAGAAGTTTCTTGTTTGATACAATTCGTAGGTAGGTAGTAATTCGGTGGGCTAAAGCCCACCCTACAAAATTCTCTTATAGGTGTAGGGTGGGGCTTGCCCCACCGAGGTGATACTTTTTAATGTTAGAGAATCGAGATGGATTACGCAGTGATAATGGCAGGGGGCACGGGTAAGAGATTATGGCCGCTCAGCCGACAAAAACGCCCCAAACAGGTCTTAAAACTCCTCGACGGCCAAACACTTCTTCGCCGTTGTTATGAGCGTCTCTCGCCGATTTTCGATACGAGAAACATAATCGTCCTTACAAACGCCGACTACGCAGATGTGGTCCGTGAAAACCTCTCCGAATTACCTTTTAACAATGTCATAGCTGAGCCTGCTGTTCGCGATACGGCCGGCGCCATTGGGCTGGTCTCAACCGTTCTAACAAAATACGACCCCGAGGCCACGATAGCTGTGGTTACCGCCGACCAGGTTATAAAGCCTGCCGAGGTACTGCAGCAGGCCCTCAAGGATGCCCTTGTCTTTGTGAATAACAATCCGGACGATATGATTACTTTCGGCATTCAGCCGACTTTCGCCAGCACTTCGCTCGGCTATATAAAATGTAATAACGCCCGTGAGTATCCCGACTGTAAAAATAAGATTTATTCCGTCGAAGCATTCAAAGAGAAGCCGGACGAAAAAGAGGCGAAGGAATATCTCAACACCGGCCAATACTTCTGGAATTCCGGTATGTTCGTCTGGAAGGCCAAAACAATCTTGGCTAATTTGGCGAAGTTTCTGCCCGAAGCTACCGAACCGTTAGCCAGAATACAAGCCGACTGGGGCAATCCAAACCAGCAGCAAACGCTCCGGGACTGGTTTGTAAAGCTGCCCAAAATAAGCATCGATTTCGCCGTGATGGAAAAGGCTGACAGAGTCCACGCCATAAAGCTGGATTGTCGCTGGCTCGATATGGGTTCCTTCGCAGCACTTGCTGATATTATCAGTTCCGACGAAGACAACAACATCGTCGTAGCCGGCAAGAGCGAGTTGCTTGATTGCAAGAACAGCATTATTGTTACCGAAGAGAAGGGGCATCTAATTGCCGCTATCGGCCTGGAGAATATGGTCATAGCTCACAGCCCCGATGCCACACTTGTATGCCACATTGACCAGACCCACAGACTAAAAGAGCTGCTTGAGTTAATAAACCAGCACGCCGGCGAAAAGTTTCTGTAACATAATGCCGTGCAGTGTAGTATTGCGTCAAGTTTGAATATGTGACTTGTCATTCCTGCGAAAGCAGGAATCCAGAAACGTCAGTGGTATAATGTAACCCAACATTACTAACAAATTCAATCTTGACAGACCAGTAGTATATATATATGCAACAAAAATGAGATACCTCGCAATAGACTATGGCACTAAACGCACCGGATTGGCAATCTGTGACTCCGCTGAGACCATTGCCTCACCTCTGGCAGTAATCCAGGGCCAAAAGGAGCTGCTAAAAAAGATTGCAGAGGTGGTCGAGACCGAAAACGTCGAAGCTGTTGTATTAGGACTGCCTTTGAATATGACCGGCTCGGAAAGCTCCCAAACCAAGCTTGTTTTGAAATTCGCCGGGCAATTAAAAGAATATCTGCACGTTCCTGTCCATTTACAGGATGAACGTCTGAGCAGTTTCAGTGCCGAAGAAAAGCTCGCTTCCGCCAACTTTACGAGAGGGAAAATGAGAAAGCGCCTTGACGCCGTCGCCGCCGCAGAAATCTTAGAGGCCTTTCTCGAACAAAAAACGCCCCCGAACTCCGCCGGCACAAATACCCCATAAACACCCCTCTGTTATATATAGGATGATTTGATTTGGCAGCACAGTAGTCAAATGTAGTAGTCAAATGACTACGCTCTTCCAAATATAATAGGATGATTTGTTTTCGGCAGCACAGTAGTCAAATGCAGTAGTCAAATGACTACGACCTTCCAAATATAATTAGCCCACATTTCCCAGGTAAACAGTGACAAATGAATTGAATTCTGATAGTATGCAGCTTATGAAGACCATTCAAACCAGTCTTGACTAAAGGGAAAAAATGTTTCAAACGGCGTTAAATGGGAAATCTCGGTCAAAGGAAACACAAATGAATCGAGCCATTAGACAAATCACAGTGATAGCATTTCTGGTAATATGTATTATCCAGGTCGCTTCGGCCGGCAGACTGGAATATCCAGAGACACAACGAATTGGCCATGTGGACCTCTACCACGGTATTGAAGTGATAGATACGTATAGGTGGCTCGAAGAGGATGTCCGTGAATCGAAGCGTGTTCGCGAGTGGGTGAACGCTCAGAACAAAGTGACCTTTGAGTATTTGCAGTCGCTGCCGAGGCGAGAGCATATCAAGAAGCGTCTTACTGAACTCTGGGACTATGAGAAGTATTCCATCCCCGGAAAGGCTGGCGGACGTTATTATATTGCCAGGAACGATGGACTACAGAATCACCACGTTATCTACGTGATGGATTCACTGGACGGACAGCAACGGGTCCTTCTCAATCCCAACAAGTGGTCAAAGGATGGGACTACGGCTTTAGGAGGAATGTCTTTCAGTGAAGATGGCAGGTTCGTAGCGTACGCTATCCAGGATGCAGGCTCTGATTGGCGAACTTGGAAGGTCAGGGATGTTGAAACAGGAAAGGACATTCCTGACACGTTGAACTATTTAAAGTTCACCGGTGCAGCCTGGGATTCCAGGTCCAGAGGTTTTTTCTACGCGAAGTATCCTGACCCTGACCCGAATGAGCAGTTCACGTCATTAAACAAGAAGATGAAAGTAATGTATCATCGTCTGGGGACGAGCCAGGAGGATGATGTCGTTGTTTTTTACAGACCAGACCATCCAGAGTGGGGGTATGGCGTGGAAGTTACTGACGATGGGCACTACCTGGTCCTCACTATCTGGGTAGGTACCGACGAGAAGTACCGCATCATGTACAAGGACCTCGACCAGCCTTACGCCATGCCCATTGATCTTATCGAACACTTCGAAAACGAGTACACCTTTATCGACAACGATGGTCCTGTGTTCTTTTTCCGCACGGATTTCGAAGCACCTAACAGGCGGGTGATTGCGATTGATACACGTAAGCCCGAATGCGAGAACTGGAAGGAGATTATTCCTGAGACCCGGGAACCGTTACAGTCGGTGAACTTGGTGAACAACCTTCTCGTTTGCACGTATCTGAAGGACGTGACCGCCCAGGTCAAGCTCTATACTATGGATGGTCGGCACCTTCGCAACGTCGAGTTCCCGGGGCTGGGTACAGCCGGTGGATTCGGTGGCAAACGCAGAGATACCGAGACCTTCTACTCGTTCCAATCCTTCGCCGTACCCCCTTCGATTTACCGTTATGACTTGGTAACAGGTAAGTCTAAACTCCTGGAGCGAGCCAGGGTCGGCTTTGACCCTAACGAGTACATGACAGAGCAGGTATTCTACAAGTCTAAAGACGGCACGCGTGTGCCGATGTTCATCACGCATAAGAAGGGCATCAAACGCGATAGCTCCAATCCCATGCTGTTGTACGGATACGGCGGGTTCAACATTTCGATTCGCCCTCGCTTTTCGGCTCTTCGCTTGGTCTGGATGGAGATGGGAGGAATTTACACCGTCGCTAACATACGCGGGGGCGGAGAATACGGTCATAAGTGGCATGAATCCGGCAAGAAGATGCAGAAGCAAAACGTATTCGACGATTTCATTGCGGCAGCGGAATATCTGATTCAGAGCAAGTACACATGCTCGAAGAAGCTGGGGATACTCGGCGGGAGCAACGGAGGACTGCTCGTAGGGGCGTGCATGACGCAGAGGCCGGACCTATATGCCGTCACCATTCCCGCTGTGGGGGTCATGGACATGCTGCGCTTTGACGAATTCACCGCGGGACGTTTCTGGGTAGATGACTACGGCTCGGCAAAGAAAAGTAAAGAAATGTT
The DNA here is from genome assembly GCA_030609625.1 of Phycisphaerae bacterium. Lineage (GTDB taxonomy): Bacteria > Planctomycetota > Phycisphaerae > Sedimentisphaerales > Anaerobacaceae > NIOZ-UU13. Next base: position 715 of record JAUWBX010000191.1, on the reverse strand, counting down.
CGAGTACCTCAAGGCCTATTCGCCTTATCACAACTTGAAGCGAGGTATCCGCTATCCGGCCACACTGATTACGACGGCAGACACCGATGACAGGGTAGTTCCGGGGCACTCGTTCAAGTTCGCTGCTCAGCTTCAACATTGCCATGCGGGCGACAACCCTGTCCTTATTCGCATTGAGACCCGTGCAGGACACGGCTCAGGCAAGCCGACCTCCATGATCATCGAGGAACAGGCGGATATCTACGCTTTCCTCGCCAGGAACTTGGGCATGGTGGACTAAGTGTGGAATCTTAAAGACAGCCCCTCAGATTGTCAGATTGGGATTGAAACCACAGCAGGACGTTTAGAGCACGGTCTGGGCTTGACGGATAGCCTATGATTTGATTTGGCAACACAGTAGTCAAATGTAGTAGTCAAATGACTACGGTCTTCCAATTATAAGATTGCCTTACGAGAAAACCCCTAAGTTTGAGAAAGATTTTCCTTGACGAGAGAGTTACTCATCTGGTATAAATAAGGTGGATGAAGTTTGTGGATTTTGGCCTTCCTGAGGACAAAATCCCGGGCACTTTCCGTACAAATTATCCCGGGTGGAAGGTTAAGATTAAAGAAAAAGTGGCAAAGTTTTATGGCTTTGCACTCTGTGGATTAAGTCTATCCATATCAATTAACAGCAGATGTTGGACCTTTGAAGAAAGGAGGTAGTGGCAAGTCA
>JAUWBX010000477.1 GCA_030609625.1 Phycisphaerae bacterium | reverse complement strand
TGGTAGTCCGACTTGCCTGCCGGCGAGCAGGGTTTTGCTGACACCGCCAGCCGAACTTGCCTGCCGGCAGGCAGGGCCGCAGCCAGCCAAAAATGGAAAATAATTTATTTACAAGTCCTAAGGAAAGTGCGCGAGTATATTAAGCGCAAAATATCCAATTGCCAATAGTCCAAATACGAGATACGAGCCGATGGAAAAAATAAAGCTTTACGATACAACCCTTCGCGATGGTATGCAGGCCGAGGGCGTCAGTTTCTCGCTCGAAGACAAGCTCGCAGTCGCTAAATGCCTTGATGGGCTTGGCATCGAGTATATTGAAGGCGGATATGCAGCTTCCAATCCAAAGGAGATGCAGTTCTTTACCGAGGCCGCCAAACTGGGTTTAAAGGGTTCAAATATTGTAGCGTTCGGTACCACTCGCAGAGCCGATTACAACGTCTCAGATGACCTCTCGCTGAATGCAATGCTTGCCTGCAAAACGCAGGTCGCTACGTTGGTTGGCAAAGCCTGGGACATGCACGTAACGGATGTCCTGGGCTGTTCACTCAATGAGAACCTTACTATTTGTGCTGAGTCTGTCGAGTATCTTAAAAAGCATGGCCTGGAGACTATTTTTGACGCCGAACACTTCTACGACGGCTACAAGAAAAATCCGGAATATGCGATGAAGGTTTTAGCTGCTGCCGCCCAGGCCGGTGCCGATGCGCTTGTGCTTTGCGATACTAACGGCGGTTCTCTGGCCAACGAAGTGTACGAAATCACGAAGGCCGTCTGCGAGCGTTTCAGCACGGTGGTGGTTGGGATTCACACTCACAACGATACCGACTGTGCCACAGCCAATTGTCTTGCCGCGGTTCGAGCCGGCGCCCGACACGTCCAGGGCACGATTAACGGGCTGGGCGAACGATGCGGAAACGCAAATTTGTGCGTAGTCGTACCCAACCTTGCAATTAAAATGGGCTTCGATGTCCTTAGCCACAAAAAAATCAAATCCCTGACCGAGGTATCTCGCTACGTTTTTGAGATAGGCAATCTAGCGCCGGTGATGAATATGCCATATGTTGGCAAAAGCGCTTTTGCGCACAAGGGCGGCCTGCACGTGGACGCCCTGCGAAAAAGTAAACAAACTTATGAGCACATTGCACCGGAACTTGTAGGAAACGAGAGGCGGTTTCTTATATCTGAACTAAGCGGCAAATCAACTGTCTTGGCTGAGCTGAAAAAGGCAAAGATAGGTGAGGATAAGGAATTAGCCCGGAAGATACTCAACCGTGTTCAAGAGCTTGAGAACCAGGGCTATCAATTCGAAACCGCAAACGCCAGTTTTGACCTGCTGGTCAAAAAGATTATGGGCACATATAAGCCGTCTTTTGAGCTTGTGAAGTATCATACAATTGTTGAGAAACGCGCCGCGGGCGATATGGTTACCGAGGCAACAGTCAAACTCATTCGGCCGGACGGCGTAACCGAGCATGTCGTAGGTGAGGGTGACGGCCCAATCAATGCACTTGATGCTGCTTTGCGAAAGTCGCTGGAGAATTTCTATCCCGGGCTCAAGGATATTCACCTGATTGATTACAAGGTTCGTGTAGTTAATGCAAAAGCCGGAACTGCTGCCCGTGTGCGCGTAATAATTCAATCGCGGGACAAAAGCTCTGTCTGGGGCACCGTCGGCTGCTCAGAGAACATCATCGAGGCATCATGGCAGGCCCTTGTCGATAGCGTTGAGTACAAATTGCAAAAGGATGCAAAATAATATTTGTCCCCCCACGGGATTTACATTGGTCAATCAGTCAGGATTGGAGGTTTCGATATGTTCAAGAGTAAATTACACATAACATTGTTGGCTGTTTTCAGTATTATTTCTTTTCCTGCTGAGGTCTTTGGTTTCAGTAACACCGCAGATAGCGGCTGGAAGGCCTCACCTGGACTAATCGAGGAACTTATGAAACGACGCTCCGAGACCAACTATTCCGAGCAAAGAGTCCCGAAATACACTTTGCCAAATCCATTGGTACTCTCCGATGGAATGAGGGTAACCAGCGCCGGAACATGGCGGACCAAACGTCGGCCGGAAATACTCGAGCTTTTCCGAAAATATGTCTATGGTCGCGCGCCAATAGCTCGGCCAAAGAATATGGCCTTCAAGGTCTTTGACCTGGAGCGAAAAGCACTGGCTGGTTTGGCCACTCGCAAGCAGGTAACCGTGAACTTTACCGGCAAAAAAGATGGGCCAAAGATGGACATACTTATCTATCTGCCAAACGCTGCCAAAACGCCTGTCCCCACCTTTGTTATCCTGAACTTTGGCGGCAACCATACCATCCACCCCGACCCGGCTATCAAGCTCTCGAAAAACTGGATGCGCCCGGGAAGCAAAGGGGTAGTGAAAAACCGCGCTAATGAAGAATCACGTGGTCGCGGCCGTGCGAGATTTCCTCTCGAAAAGATTCTCAAACGCGGCTACGGACTGGCGACGATTTACTATGGTGACATCGACCCGGACTTCCACGATGGTTTTAAAAATGGTGTACATCCGGTCTTTGATAAACTAATCGACGGCGAACGACCACCCGATGCCTGGGGTTCTATATGCGCCTGGGCGTGGGGCTTGAGCCGCGCTATGGACTACTTTGAG
>JAUWBX010000192.1 GCA_030609625.1 Phycisphaerae bacterium | reverse complement strand
CCGGAGCTTTCTGCTCCGGAATCGAGGGATTTCGTTACACAAAGTCTTTTATCTTTCTAAATTCCTATTGAACTGCTTATTTGTCCGCCAAAGTCATACTCTTTGTTGCCTATTATCACTTTATTAATTGTGAATGTGACCGAGTTGCCACTTCTTACCACCTGTGTCCCGACGAAGCTGATTCCGCCATTTGCATTTGTTGTCCCGGAGACAGTGCCACCATAACCTCCACTCCAGGTACCCTCTACAGTTGCTCTGCCGATAGGTAGTCCGGTGAGGTTATTCTGTGTAACTGTAATCCCTGCTGTTACTGTGTACCATGTCCCAAAAACTCGTCTTTTCGACATGCCGATATTCACGTGTATGGGTGGGGTGTTCAGGTGGATGTAGTTGGTCTTGGTTTCAGTGCCCGAACCGCCCATGCCTGTTATAGTTAAGCTGACCGTGTAATCAACGATGTTCTTGTACATGTACGTGTGAGTTGGATTCTGTTCAGTTGACGTTGTTCCATCGCCGAAGTCCCACAACCGGCTGGAGATATGTCCGGCGGAATTGTCGGTGAATTGGACAACCAGAGGGCCATCTCCGCTTCTTGGTGTTGCCGTAAAGTTCGCCACGGGAACTGAAGGCATCGTCAGGTGGATGTAGTCCTTCTTTGTTTCGGTATCTGAACCGCCTGGGCCCACTACTTCCAGGCGTACTGTGTAAGAACCGGGACCTTGGTACGTGTGGGTCGGGTTCTGCTCGGTTGATGTTTGTCCGTCGCCGAAGTCCCATGACCAGGTTGTAATACCTCCATAGGGTGCGGATTCCATCGAAGTAATGTAAAGGCCGCCATTTGTACGTATGATAATAGTCGCCGGACAAGTGGATTGATCAGTGAATTGCACGGTCATAGGTGCATTGATGCTTATTGGTTCTCTTGTAAAGTCCGCATCAGGAGCCAAAGGTATGAACAGTCGGATAAAGTTCTTCTTGGTTTCGGTATCCGAGCCGTCTGGGCCTGTTACTGTCAAGCTCACAGTGTAAGAATAAGCCTCTTGATATACATGGGACGGATTCGGATCGATTGATGTTGTTTCGTCACCAAAATCCCATAACCAACCGGTGATATTTCCTGTGGATTGGTTGGTGAATTGTACCGTCAATTGCTCAGGGCCGATAGTTGGTTCTGCCGTAAACTCCGCTTCAAGAGGCAGAGGTCCCGGTCCTGGTCCCGGCCCTGGTCCCGGTTTCGTGGCTTGCCATTGGAGGGCAGCGTAAGCATCTACTATCCCCCAGCCGTATTCTATATCCCAGCCTGTTGGTCCCTTATCCTCTGCTGTGGATTCTAAAGCTTCTCTGACTTCAGCAGGTGAGACGCTATTTCCGTGGGCTATGAGTAAGGCTGCGACTGCGGAAACATGCGCAGCAGCCATTGAGGTACCCTCCATAAAGCAGTAACCCCAGAACATTTCGCTGCCATCTTTGTCGTACGTCTGTTGCAAAATCCCGTCGCCGTAGTCATCTCCATTTTGGTCAACATTAAGGTCACCGCCGGGAGCTGTTAAATCCAGGTTGAGTCCGTAGTTGGAGTAATAAGCTAAAGTTTCATCGTAACGGGTGGCCCCGACGGCAATAACGTAATCATCGTAAGCAGCAGGGTAACACACACCACCTGCGCCGTCATTACCGGCGGCGGCTATTAACGTTACTCCTCGGTTATAGGAGTAAGCTATTGCGTCCTCTAAAGTCTTTGAGGGTTCGCTACCTCCCAGCCCCAGGTTAATCACATGCGCGCCATTCTCAGTTGCCCAAACAATACCTTCGGCTATATCAGCATAAGTTCCGGCCCCGCTGCTGTCCAATACCTTCACCGGCATCAGGTAGGCATTAAAGGCTACTCCGGCTGTTCCGATGCCGTTCTTAGTATTTTGGGCGACGGTTCCAGCTATATGAGTTCCGTGCCCGGAAATTGAATCATCATTAGGGTGCTCATCACGGTTAACAAAATCATAACCAGCCACAAAATATGTGCCGGCTAAATCTGGAGCTTGCTGATAGCACCTGTCGGTCTCTGTGGAACCTTTTTCGCAATAATCTTCGTAGGCAATACCTGTGTCAAGAATTGCCACAACTACCCCTAAGCCGGTAGAGATATCCCAGGCTGATTCGGCCTGAATACCGCCGTAGCTGGTATTGTACAGATGCCATTGATAGGGGTATAGTTCATCGTTTGGGGCCTTCAAAACATAAGCAATGTAGTTTGCCTCAGCATACTCGACGTTGCCATTTGCCTGATAAATTTCGACCATTTCAGCAACCGTCTGACCGCTTGGAATCCTCAACCTTCTGAAGCCGGTGGATGTGCTTGTATAGATAGTAGAAACACCATGAGTTGAATTTAAAGCGGATATGGTTTGTTGCGTGACGCTGGACTTGAATTTGACAATGAACTCACCCGGGACGTACTTCTGGCCTACTCGGGGCAGACCCTTTTCAAAAATTTGGTTCCCAGCTACCCTCTCCTGGATGAAGATTGAACCAAGCACAAACAAAACTAGCGCGCTTGAACATAGCTTTTTCATAACTCGCTCCTCCAAAAAAGCGTTTTTAAAGTAAAAGCATTGAATTTTACTATAATTTCTACCCCATATTGTAAACGAATGTTCCGAATAAAGCAAGAGAATTTTGGAAAAATTCGCCAGTTAAGCAATTTATGCAGGTATTTCTCGCAGTTTTTCGCATCTTTCATATAATATACACAATGGATACAAACAAGGGCGACAAAACTCTGTTCAGCGTCTCTGAAGAGGCGAATATAGGCTTGGTGGCGCCGCTGGCGGCTCGGATGAGGCCGAGAAAGCTCGATGAATTTATCGGACAAAGGCATTTTCTTGGGTCCGATGGGCTGTTGACGAGGATGCTCGAGGCTGACAGGCTCAGCAGTCTGATATTTTACGGTCCGCCGGGGGTCGGCAAGACGTCTTTGGCGGCGGTGATTGCGAATTACACGAAGGCTGAATTTCACTATCTTAGCGCCCCCGCGGCCAGCGTCAGGGATATTCGGCATATTATAGGACGTGCCCGTGACAGGCTCGCAGTTGACGGGACGAGGACGGTGCTTTTTATCGATGAAATTCACCGCTTCAACCGTGCACAGCAGGATGTCCTGCTGGATGATGTCGAGGCGGGGGTTTTGATTCTCATAGGTGCCACTACGGAAAATCCGTTTTTTTCAATCAATTCGCCTTTGATTTCCCGCAGCACGGTATTTCATTTTGAGCCGCTCAGCGAGGAAGACATTTTGAAATTGCTGAAGACGGCAATTGACGATGCCGAGCGAGGGCTTGGTAAGTTTGATATCGAGGCGGATGAGAAGGCACTGAAATTTCTGGCAGTGATGAGCGATGGGGATGCCAGAAAGGCCATGACAGCCCTTGAGATTGGTGTGTTATCGCAGGAGGCCCGAAAGCCCGGTGCGAAAATAAAATTTAATCTGGAAGTTGCGAAGGAGTCGATACAACAGAAGACGATTGACTACGACGGCACGGGCGATACGCACTACGATTTGGCAAGCGCCTTGCAGAAAAGCATGCGGGGCTCCGACCCTGATGCCACGGTCTATTGGCTTGCCAGAATGTTAGCGGGCGGGGAAGATACGCGTTTTATCGCCCGGCGGATTGCGATTTGTGCGGCTGAAGACGTGGGAAACGCCGACCCAATGGCGACGGTTTTAGCTGCGGCGGCGGTTCAGATATCTGAGTTTGTGGGTTTGCCGGAAGCCCAATTGGCATTGGCGCAGGCGGCGTTATACGTTGCCTGTGCACCGAAATCGAATGCTTCGGCTTCTGCTATTTGGGGGGCGATGGCCGATGTAAAACAGCAGCCGACGAAACAAGTGCCGAAACACTTAAAAGATAGTCACTATGCGGCTGCAAAAAAGTTGGGTTTCGGAACTGATTACAAGTATCCGCATAACTTTAAGGATGGTTTCGTGCCCCAGGATTATCTTCCGGCGGCAGTGAAGAAAAAATATTATGTGCCGAAAGAAAGCGGTTGCGAAAAAAATATTAAGCGCTATTTACAAAAGCTGCAAAGCTTGATACAAGACAGCAAAAGGTGAGCTAAAGTGCCTAAAGTTAAAAAACAAATAACTTTAGGCACTCTAAACTTTAGGCACTTTGAGATATTCATAGGTGGCCAAGAATAAAGTTGAGAAGAAGGATAGGTAAATGAACAAGGCCCAGTTGCGCCGGAAGTTACAGAACTGCCTGCTTGCCATATCATCGGAGCAAAGGAGTGAAAAAAGCCGGAAGGCATGCCGGAATTTGGTTTCGATACCACAATTTCAAAGTGCATCGACGGTTATGATGTATTTGTCTCTTCCGGACGAGGCGGATACGTCCGAGGCAATACTGCACGCCTGGCAGCTTGGTAAGGTAGTAGTGGTGCCGAAGGTTTCCTGGAAGCAAAGGTATATGATAGCGGTGCAGATAAACTCACTGGAAACGGGTTTTTCGACCGAAGTATCCGGTCTGCGAAATCCGATAGCGGGCGTGCCGATGCCGTTTGAAGAGATTGATTTGGTGGTTACGCCGGCGTTAGGATTCGACAGGAAGGGCAATCGGCTTGGGCGGGGCGGTTCCTATTACGACAGGTTTTTCGCTAACGCCGAACTTAAGGCCTCCAGATGCGGCTTTGCTTTTGCAGAGCAGCTCGTTGAGATGATACCGGTGGCAAAGCATGATGAGCCGGTAGATATTTTGGTAACCGATGAGGAAATAATATATTTTAATAACGAACCTGCTGCCTCGTCTTGCGACGAGAGTCGCACAGGCAAGAAAGGAGAATAAAATGGCCCGTCATTCTTTACACTCGCGAGGCAGGCGAAAAACCCAAAGCTGGAGATATATCATTCCGGTTTTGCTTATTATTGTTGTGGTGCTTACGTTTATTTATGGTCCTTTCGGCAAAAATAAAAGTACAGATGAAACTGTCGGTATCACACCCGATGCCAATGTACCGGAATTGAACGAGACAGAGCCGGAGATAGTTATAAGGCCGGAGCCGGAACCATTGCCGGAGCCGGAGCCTGAACCGAATTTGCCGGACATTGCAACAGTGCCGGATGTTGAACCTAATCCGGAGGCTGCAGAGTTGATTGTCGAAGCCACGGCGCTGTTGAGCGAAACGCCCAGCAGGATTATAGAGGCGCGTGAGAAGCTAAACGATGCGCTCCGAATGCCTATGAACATCCAGCAGCGAGTATTTGTGAAGGGCCGACTGTCGGAGCTTGCCAATAAATGGCTGCTCAGTAAAATTATTTTCCCTGATGACGAGCTTTGCGGAAGTTATC
>JAUWBX010000008.1 GCA_030609625.1 Phycisphaerae bacterium | reverse complement strand
AGGCAATTAGCCACTTTGGCGAGTGGGCATTTCTGGGATGTCGCAGCACGGCGCACTGGGGCTGGGGAATGTCAGATCTCACTAAACAATATATTCTTGAAGGAGTGCGAGGCGGATTTGTAACGCTTGCTCTGTTCTTAGTAATGATATATATGGCTTTGAGGACCCTTTTACGTCTGTCTCTACAAAACCAGGAACATAAGCAGCAGTTTTTAGCCTGGTGTTTTCTCGTAATAATTTTGGGACACTGCGTGTCTTTTTTTGGTGTATCCTACTTCGGCCAGATAATGATGTGGTGGTATATGACACTGGCGGCGGTCAGCTTTCTTTACGATGATAAGAAACATGGCAGACGTATAGTAATATATGAAACTACTCTTCCAAGAAGGCAAAAGAACAAAATATGAATATTACTGAGGTTTCAGTCGTTGTAGTCAACGCCTCGACCGATGGCTCGGTCGAAATGGTCAAGAAACTACGGTCGTACAGCTTCGAAAAAGTATCTTACAATTTATGAAGAAACATCATGGCCCACTCACTTACCGAATCGCATCTCTGCCAACCGTAGTCTCCCTTGCCGTTCGCCTGCCAATATGGTCTGTCATAGCTTTCTTCCAGCGTGCCCAAAGCAGTGAAGCAGCCATCAAAAAACGGGCCTATTGGACCGGCATTACGAATATACTGTTTGGCCGGACTGACTCATAGAACGGAGAGTATGTATGAAAAAGTTGTTGGAAATAATTCCAGAGTACAGAAGAAACGTAAACAGACTTGCTGCATCTTCTTTGCTGGTGATTGTGCTGCTCTGTCAGTTTACCTATGCTGAACGGCGTATCAGCCAATTCGGTATCACATGGACATTCAACAGGGATTATACTGCCGGCCAATTTGCGAACGGCGATTATTGGGTTCTCGGACCTGCAACTATAATAGGTATAGACCCGCCGTCAATTGAAACAAACGGCCGTACTATAAATGGTTCAATGGTCAATCCTTCTCCAAAACTTGGCCGCACACAGGGCTACGATAGTGCAATGTATGGTGGCTTTGGGCCGCGTTTCAACCCAAATCTCAATGTTGGCCGACCTAATAATTGGGACCTTACTCCAAGACATCCCTTGGTTCTCCAGCCTCATTCCTCTTTGGTGTCCACTATCAGTATTCCAGAGCCGGGGCATAGACCGCAGCTTAGAACGGCAGCAATACTGACCGTACTTCCCGAGCCTGCTCCTGAAGGAAGTTTTAGACCTCCATACTGCGGCACCAATAAAACTATCAAGTTTAACAAATACCAACTCGATTACTCCTGGCTCGCGAACTTAAGGCCTGTACCTGGTGCACCCGGTATTATGGCGGTAGAACGCTATTTTGAACGGCCATGGATAGACCATATCCCCGGCTGGATGGGCCGTTATCAGCATCCGGCGGAAAACATGCCCGACTACGGAAGAGAAATAGCTATACGAGTGGGCATTGGGGCGTTAAAGCTCAATCTTAATCTTAACAACCAAATGAAAGAAGTGCTGCTTATCCGTTTTGTACAGTTGGGTATCGACCTCTATGGTATAGTTCAAGACGAAGGGAAACGCAACTGGGTAAATAATGGTGGACATGCCAGTGGTCGCAAATGGCCCATTCTGTTTGCGGGGCTCGTGCTCAATTACCCGGATATGAAAAATATAGGTAGAATCGACATTGCAAACTATGGTCCATCGCACCAGGAGTATGTTCATTTCGGAGAAGACGACCAGACTTTCTACGTAGGTGATGAGGATATTTATAAGCCACCATATAAAAGGCACGTGTGGCACGGCGGATTTGTTTATTATGGACATGGCAAAGGAGATAAACATCGCGATTATCTTGAATATACAGAAAAGCACCGAGGGATGCCTGAATGGGGAATTGAACACACGACAGACCGAAATCAGGACGGCTTAGATTGGAATACATCTTATAGACCATCTTCCACAGCTAACGCCTGGGCGGGCTTTATTCTTACTGCGCATATTATGGGTGCAAAAGAACTATGGAATCACGATGCCCTCTTTGACTATATGGATCGTTATATGGAAGTCCAAAAACAAGTGGTAGGAGTAGGTCACTGGACAAGACAATGGTCCAGGTTCATCGAGAATATGTGGGACGCCTACCGCCCGGATTACGGCCCTGTGTGGACAATGTCTCCCATTCTGAACATTGCCGCAACTGGTGGCTCAGTAACAAAGACCCCCGATAAGACAGCTTATGCCCTTGGCGAAAAGGTAATCTTAAAAGCTGATGCTGATGACGGATATGAGTTTGCAGGTTGGTCAGGTGGTTTGTCAGGGACTGGAAATCCTGTAACGATAATTATTCATGCCAACCGAACGGTCACTGCAAATTTTGCAACTCGCAACAACACTCCAACAGACAATTCTAAATGACGCTCAAAGATAATAAAGACATCTCGTATCTTTGTTTCGGCGGCGAGGATTGGTGGTATCATAACCGTGGCCATATTGATATGCAGTTAATGCGCTGCTTTACCCGAACGGGAACAACGCTTTATGTCAACTCTATCTCGACGCAAAGACCTAATCTCGGGGAAGGCAAAAAGTTTATCGAAAAACTGATACGCAAAACAAAGAGCATATTGACCGGTTTGAAGCAAGGGAAAGCGGGTTTTTGGGTGTATAGTCCCTTTTTGCTGCCGGTACATCATATCGCCTGGCTACGCCCGTTGAATGAAGCGCTTTTGCGATTTCAACTATGGCTTGTGAGGCGAAAACTTAATATTCGCAATCCTCTGGTTTGGGTCGCCTGCCCCACGGCATGCAACGTTGCACTCAATATGAAAAAGAGCCGATTAGTTTACCAGAGGACAGACTGCTATGAAGCATACCCGAATGTTGATGTTAAGACGATAACAATGTACGACCTAAAATTAAAAGCTGAAGCCGACCTAACGGTATTTGTAAACATATCGCTATATCGGCAGGAGCGTTCCAAGTGCAGGAAAGCAATTTTTCTCGACCACGGAGTGGATTTTGACGTGTTTGCATCGGCCGAGAAGCACCAGGAGAAACCTTTGGATGTTGCCTCAGTACCCAAACCTATAGTGGGTTATTTCGGTGCGCTGGACGAACATAAACTTGATGTAGGTTTTATCGAAAAGATAATAGATTTACTGCCGGAGATTTCGTTTGTTTTCGTAGGCAAGGCATCACCGAAAATTTCCTGTTTAGCCGAGAGGAAAAATGTCTGGCTGCTGGGACAAAAGGCTTACGAGCAAATACCCCATTACGGCAAATGTTTTGATGTGGCTATTATACCCTGGCGGCAAAACCGCTGGACAGAGGCGGCTAATCCCATCAAAGTCAAAGAGTATTTAGCACTCGGCAAGCCCATTGTCAGCACACGTGTTTTTAGTGAGATACAAAGCTATCTTGATGTGATTTATCAAGCCGACACACCTGAAGAATTTGCCAAATGCATAGAAAAGGCATTGGCAGAAAATAGCCCTGAGCGTATTGCAGCCAGAAGGAAAAAAGTTGAGATGTCCACGTGGGACAGCAAGGCCCGGATAGTTTTGGAAGAGTTGTTCGGCAGCAATGAATTTTCAGATTGGAGGAACAAAGCAAAGACGGTCCGAGAAAGGCCTGTTATTGGTCGGATGCGCCTCTTCGCACGCTGGGCGAAATCTACCTTAAGGTCTCTGAAAGCGGGGCATTTTGATTTTGCTGTGAACGTACTTCGTGCTCAAGCGGAGCTGATATGGCTCACACTAAGAGATGTAAGCACCAGGGGTAAAAGAGTAGAGTGCAATATTTGTAGCTGGACTGGTTATGATTTTTATCCTAACGTAGGTTGGGGTTATAACGACAAGTCAGTACTCTGTCCGGGTTGTGGTTGTCTGGATCGTTATCGCTCTTTAGCAATTATTCTTTGGACACGGACAGAGTTCTTTTCACCCGACACCCATGTAATTGAGGTTGCTCCATCTTACAATTTCCAGAAATATTGTCTGAAGCAGAAAAACAATAAGAATTATATCAGCTTCGACATTAAGCGTTTTGCAATGGAAAAGGGAGATATAACCCAAATGCACTATCAAGATAATACTGCTGACTATTTTCTCTGCTTTCATGTACTGGAACACATAGAAAAAGACGTCCAGGCATTAGAAGAGATACGACGTGTTCTGAAACCGGGAGGCATAGCTATCTTGCAGGTTCCGATTGATTGGGATGCGGAAAAAACCCATGAATATTCCTGTCCCAACGCACGGGACGTGGGGCATGTTAGACGCTACGGTAGAGATTTCGCGCAAAGAATATCTTTGTCCGGGTTTGAAGTTTCTGAAGTTTCAGTGGCTGAGTGCACGACAGAGAGTGAAATAGAACGATTTAGACTTCCAAGAGAGCCTATATTCTTCGCAAAAAAAGTAATGTGAAGTTTTAAATCATGATAAAAGGTGAGTTAGAGATTTCAGTAATTATTGTCAGCTATAACACGAGAAAACTTACATTGAAGTGTCTTGAATCTCTTTACAGAGAAACAACCAATGTAAATTTCGAAACAATTCTCGTGGACAACACATCAAAAGATGATTCGGCCTCTGCTGTTGCAGAAAAATATCCACAAGTTCGAGTAATCGCGCTGAAAGAAAATATCGGATTTGCCCGAGCCAACAATCTGGCTTCCAAATCCGCTCGCGGAAGATATCTCCTGCTTCTAAATCCGGACACAGTTATTATCAATAACGCAATAGAAAAAATCCTTGTTTTCGCTCAGCAAAATCAGAAAGCAGGCATTTGGGGTGGTAGAACAATATTTCCTGATGGTTCGATGAACCCCACGTGCTGTTACGGAGAAATGACACCATGGAGTTTATTCTGCAGAGCGATTGGGCTTGCCGCGGTATTTCCAAACTCCACCCTGTTTAATCCCGAATGTTTTGGGTCGTGGCAATACGATTCTGTTCGAAAAGTCAGTATCGTTACCGGATGCTTCATGCTAATCAGGACTTCAGTCTGGAAACAACTTGGAGGATTTGACCCTTTGTTTTTTATGTACGGAGAAGAAGTTAATTTCTGCCTGCGTGCCAGGAAACTGGGATATACGCCAATGTTTAGTCCTGCGGCGGAAATCATTCATTATGGTGGGGCATCTGAGACGCTTCACGTGAACAGGTGGGAGAAAGTTTTTCGAGCCAAAGCTGCGATAATCCGTCTGCATTGGCCTCAGAGAAGCATTGGATTCGGCATAGCAATGCTTCTCACATGGTCTGCGAGTCGAGCTGCCATTATGACAATACTTTCTGCATTGGCTCCCACAAAATTTACCGCACAAAAGAAAAAGTGGACTCAAGTGTGGCGAAAACGAAAAGAATGGCAACAAGCTTTTTCTCATGCATACTAATTTTCGAAGGGCTTAACTGATGCTCAGAACTAAAGAAGAATTGCGAATTTGCATCACTGCATCGGCAGGAGGACACTTAAGCCAACTGCTGAAGCTGTCAGAGAGCTGGCAATGTTACAAAACTTTTTGCGTTACCACATCGGACGTTGTCAGAGAAAAACTTCAAAAATATGGCAAGGCTTACACTGTCGGTGAGTGCAACCGTGAACATCCTTTGCGGGTCATTTTGGTTCTAATGCGGTGTATAAATGTAATTTTACACGAAAGGCCTGACGTTGTGATAAGCACGGGGTCAGCGGTGGGCTGTATCATGTGTTTTCTCAGCAAACTATTAGGCGTAAAAATCGTGTGGATTGATAGTATTGCAAATGTGGAGCGGATATCACTGTCGGGTAGAATGGTCCGGCACATAGCTGACCTGTTCCTTGTGCAGTGGCCCGAACTTGTCGAGCAATATAGTGATGTGGAATACGTAGGCGCGGTGATATGATTTTCCTAACGGTTGGTACACAATTTCCGTTTGACCGTCTCATCAAAAGTGTGGACCAGGCCTTTGATGGGAGACTGATCAATGAAGAAATTTTTGCCCAAATAGGAGAAACCTCATATAAGCCGCTCAATTTTGAATCTGTGGTATCACTGGAGAAGAAGCTTTTCGATAAGCGTCTGAGGGAGGCCTCAAGTGTAATCAGCCATGCTGGTATGGGTACGATAACAATGGCATTGAAAAACCATAAACCATTGTTGGTTATGCCACGCCTGAAGCGATATCGGGAGCATGTCAATGACCACCAGGTTGCCACCGCGAGGAAGTTTGAGGAGCTCGGCCACATATTGGCGGTGTATGATGCCAAAGATTTGCCTAATGGGATTCGCAAGTTGAAGAACTTTGTTCCAAGAGAAAGAAAAGCCAATCCTGAGGCAGTAGCTGATAGAATTCATCGTTTTCTGAATAGTTTGCAGGACTAACGTTAGATAAAATAAATGCCAAGCAAACAGCTAATCAAAGCTATTATACTTGTTGGCAGCCGTGACTTTGGACGTTGTCCGTTGACATCGCGGTTACCAACAGCCTTGTGGCCGGTAGTGGGAAAACCTGTCTTAGAACGTTTGCTAACTTTTTTAGCCGACCAGGGTATAAAGCAGGCGACAATCTGTTCCAACGGCGAGGATTCACTGTTGGAAGAATCAATCCACGCCGATGAAAGTTTAGAGTTGAATTTTCTGGATGAGCCGCTGCCGGTCGGCACGGCAGGTTGTATTCGCGAAGCTGCCGGTAACGAAACGGATGCATTACTTCTGGTATTTCCTGCTAGTATCATATGCCCCCCGAAAATCGATGTCCTGATAAAGACCCACCGTGAGGGTCAGTCTGATTTGACTGTGATGTTTAATCCAGACTGCGGGAACGGTAAGTCGTTGGGCGAACCGGCAGGAATTTATGTCTGTAACCCTGCCATTTTGGAATATATACCAGAGGGTGGTTATTTTGACATCAAGGAAGGTTTGATTCCTGAAATGCTCCGTGCCGGCAAAACTGTTTATGCGGCAACGTTGCCAAAGCACGCCGGCAATTTTCGGATTCGGCGAGAATATCTGTACGCTATCACTAATTACCTGGAAAACAACCCAAAACTGGATGCGGACTTGAAACCCTCTAAGGGTACTGATTCACAAACTGTGTGGATAGCAGCTAATGCTAAAGTTGAGCCGGGTGCGCGAATTTACGCACCGGCCGTTATTATGGATGGCGCCTGTGTCTCAAATGGCGCGGTCATTCTTGGGCCGACTATACTCGGAAATAATGTTACTATCGGCAAAGATAGTGTTGTAGTAAACAGCGTGCTATGGGAAGGTGCACGAGTAGGGCCAAATTGCCAAATCCAACGATGTTTACTCGGCCACAACGCGGCTTTGCGAGCTAATACTGTTGCCGAAGAAAAGTCCATAGCATTTAAGCCGAAGGGAATACTTGAACGTTCCGCCAGCCGGGCTTTGAAAATTTCAAAAAATAACGCGAGCAGATTGCAGCATGCACTGCAACCGGCGCTTCGTAAAGTCAACTCCGCAGGACACCTAATGGTGGAAAAATTGCCAAGTTGGGTACAACCGCACAAAACAAAAATTGTCCCCTGGCTTGCGGGCAGTCTCGTTCTAATTGCATTTCTCTGGTCTTATAAGGCCGGCCTTGCAGAGCTTTGGAATCTATGGCAAAGAAGTGATGAATACTCCAGCGGCCTATTAGTTCCTTTCCTGGCTGTTTATATCCTGTGGTCGAGGCGTCACGATATTGCTCAGTGCAAAATAAGGCCATCCGTTTGGGGTTTGTTTGCCTTTATAGCAGCCCAAGTGGTTAGACTTTTCGGGCTGTTCTTTATGTACAGCTCAGCAGAAAGATTATCCATTGCTCTAACTATTGCTGCATTAGTATTGCTTCTATTCGGCTGGCAGCTTTTACGAAAGGTATCTACGGTATTATTATACTTATGCTTGATGCTTCCCTGGCCCAACCGTGTGCAGGCGGCTGTGACGATTCCTCTACAACGCTGGGCCACTTCGTCAGCCGTATTTTGTCTGGAGATGGTGGGTTACGAGGTCGTACAGGAAGGCAATGTTATCCATATCGGCGATGCGAGCGTTGCGGTAGCTGAGGCATGCAACGGCTTGAGAATGATCACCGCATTCTTTGTGATTAGCGGCCTGGTTGTCCTGTTAGTCAAGCGGGCATGGTGGGAAAAACTGATAGTCTTAGTTTCGAGCCTGCCTATCGCTTTACTGTGTAACACTGTTCGATTAGCAATCACAGCGGCATTTTTCACAGTACTTGAAGGCGAGCATTGGGAAAAGATATTCCACGACTTTGGCGGATATGCAATGATGCCATTGGCCCTTGCGGCTGTGGTCGCGGAGCTTTGGCTTTTGGCAAAACTTACCACACTTCCAGACAGGGAAAAAGCAATAATAATTAAACGACAAAATAGAGTGGTGAGTGGTGAGTGGAATAAGTGAACTAAAGTTTGAAGTGCCTAAAGTGCCTAAAATATGGATATCAGCAAATCAGGAAATCAGGGTGCAGCGCCGTAAGGCGTCCTGTGGGGTTACCAGTTATCAGGGTATCAGTCCGCAGGACACCTTACGGTGGAAAAACGAGCCTGATGTTCTGATAACCTGATGCCCACTACCTGGTAACCTGATGGTCTGATAGCCTGAATCATTAGCTCACTTTAGCTCACTTTAGGCACTTTCCTGATAACCAATTAACCACTCACCAATTAACTAATGTGAGGTAGTGAGTTGTGAGGAGTAATAAAAATGAACGACTTGGAAAAATATCATGATAATGACCAGGTAATTGAACAAAAGGTTGTTAGTTTTGAAACCCTGCCAGAACCTGATAGTCCAAACACATCTGATTTACTTAAAGGTGTGCTGCGCCACTGGCCTATAGTGCTTGTGACGTTTGTGCTGATTTGCGCTATTGGGATTCCAGCGGTATGGTATCTGATAGAACCTAAATACCGTGCCACTGCGCCAATTCGGGTGGCACCAATCATTCCTAATTTCCTTTTCAGCGATAAGGACTCTGAAAATGTAATGCCAATGTACGATAACTTCAAGAACGACCAGGCAAGGTTTATCACGGCAGATCAAAAAATTCTTACAAGGGTGGCAGAATACCTGGCAGACGATGGGCTTAAGTTCTTTGAGAACAAAAGGCCTTTGTCCGAAAAACCGGTCGGTTTAGTGAAAACTTTCTTTCAAGCGATAAGGAAGAAAATTATTACCACTATTTCGCCCGAAAAACCAGTCGACCCGGACCCGGTCGAAGCTCTCCGGCAGGCGATAAAAGGGAGAATTATTACTGCTGCTCCAGTCCGGGGCAGCGAATTGATATTCATTAATGTGGTAAGCACCGAACCTAAAGAAGCGGTAAAAATAGCAAGTTCTTTTAGCACAGCTTACATGATTATAGAAGGTTCCAAATCGACTGACAAAGGATATAAAAAGCTGCAACTTTTGGAAACCGAACGCAAAGTATTTGCAGAAAAATTAAATCAACAGCGGAAAACCCTACGGGATTTGGCGGAAGAGTATGGCACGGTAGAGTTAACTCCACGCCAGGAGATGATGCTCCAACAGGTAGCGGCTCTACAAGGCCTTGCAACTAAAATAGACGCAGATAAGCTCCTTTTAGAGATAACAATAGAGCTCCTCGAAAGAACTCTTGATGAAGCAAACGTTATAAAGGATGAGTCAATTTTTCAGAGAGTCTTGCTGGAAAGAAAGCACACATTTATTCAAAACGACCTTTTGGTTCAACTGTTGACCAAGCGTATAGCTCAATTGGAGGAGGAGCTTATTTCCGCCGGGCAAATTCTGTCAAGCGAAAACACTCAACTTAAACGAAGAACCGAGCTTTTAGAAGTTTTCAAAACTAAACTGGAAGAACATCGTGAAAAAGTTGAAAAAACTTTCGATGAAAGTATCACTGAAGAGCTAAGCGAGAATAGAGCGGCTGGGCTTGCCGATGCAAGACTTGAGTTGAAGGGGTTAATTGCCCAGAGAGAGATCTTACAGGCTAAAATAGACAAAGAAGACCTCGATACAATAGAGATTGGTCGTAAACAATTAGACATCACGGAGCAGCAAGAGCAGTTAGCTCTCACCAAGGAAGTGTATGATACTATTCGGCGGCGTATCCAGCAACTGGAGATGGAGACGAAGCGGCCCGCCCGAATATCTGTTCCTTATGAAACCACGGTTGCTCCCGTGCCAAACGAGCGTGTCAAATACACAATGGCCCTTATGTTCGGCTCAATAGCTTGCGGAATGATGTTAGCCTTTCTAAGAGACAAAATGGACCATCGCTTGCGTACACCTGATGATGTAACTAAACGCATAGGTATTCGAATAATCGGCACTACGACCAGCTCACACAATATCAAGCCGGCTCTTCTTCTGGAACATATAGCCAAAGACTACCAAACCATTCGCGCCAATTTAGGGTTACTGAATGGCGAAGGAATACCTAACAAATTGGTTGTTACAAGCCCGGGGATGCGGGAGGGCAAAACAACTTTCGCCGTTAATCTGGCAACAAGTTTGTCCAGGGCGGGGAAAAAGGTCCTGCTTATAGACGGTGACTTGAGAAAACCTGATATTGCACATTTGCTGAATCTGCCCGAAGGCTCAAAGGGGCTGCAGGATGTACTTTTAGGAAAGGACTTCGACCAGGCTGTTTACTCTATAGCTTCGACCGGCCTGGATGTGCTGGCCGCCGACCCTCACAGTAGAACCAATGGCTACGAACTATTAGCTTCACCGGGGACACGCCAGTGCATAGATATGCTCAGCCAAAACTACGACCACGTGATTATTGATACTCCTCCTGTACTGGCTTTTCCCGATGCGCTTATATGGGCCAAGTTTGGAGATGGGGTTATTTTGACCAGCTTCGCCGGCCGAACTACTACGTCGGAGCTCAAAGAGGCGAAGGAACGGCTAACGCAAATAAATGTCAGACTACTGGGCATAGTGTTAAGTAACGTCGAGCAGAGTTACTACCGTTATAGACACAATTATTACGCACAAAATGCCAAATCAAGGAAAGTTGTCAGGCGAGCAAAAAGAAAGCTGCTCCCTATGCAAAGCATAGAGGACAATCCCAGCAATTCCACAACTCCTGAGTGAAATCAACCAGCCGAAGATTATTAACAAGACATTAGTTCTTAATCCACCAATGAATCTGATTATCATACATAAAAACAATCCGCCGGTTGCGGGCGCAAAAAGCAGCGGTGATAATGCTACTCTGCGAAGTACTTCGCTACGAAGCACGAGCCTTCTTCGGTTTGCCCTGACCAACGAGCCTATTGCCGGTGTCGTTCTCGATGGCTTAAGCAAAAGCTTACGTTGGGGCCACAACGGAAAAAATGTTTGTGCCATTCCAGAAGAATGGAACGTTAGAGTTCATGTGCCCAAGTTAAAGACAGTACCTTACACTGAAAATGTGCCGAACTTCCCGGAGTTCCTGCGGAAAGCTAAACGAGACAAATGGTTTGTTATTTCCAACGGACGCTTTGCTACACAAATTGACAGCCAACTACTTAACAAACTACTGGTCAAAATCCAGGCGGACATAGTGGCGGTCAATGTCGAGCCTGACCTGTTGGGCAAACGAGAAAAAATGCGGTTGACAACTCAGGGCAAGGTAGCAGGTTTCCGTCGATTGTACTGTGATTCGGCCGAACTCGCCGGCGTTTCCACCGATTGGCCTCATCATCTTTTTGTTAAAACCAGTATTATTGACCGGGTCCTCACTGATGGTGTTTTGTCTCGAGCGTTATCAGAGCAAGCAGCTCCTTGTTCCGCTTTTTTAGAAAAGTGCTTATTAAATTCATTGAGGTTGTGTGGAATTAATATTGGCGGGTCTGTATTGGATTTAGGAACGCAAGATGGCTTGCTGAATTTTTGCAGGACAGTTCTCGATTCTCGATTCTCGACCCAGCATCGCTGGGTTCCGATCAAAACCCGCCGTTGGCGGGTCGATTCTCGACGAGTATCCAGCATCGAGCATCGAGGTGCGGATTCAAGATTAGTTGGGAAAGTATTGTTAGGGAAAAACGTTTGCATCGGCCCAAAGACAATCGTGGTTGGCCCAACCATCATTGGCGATAACGTGAAAATTAAACAAGGAGCGGTAATAAACTCATCTATCATTGGCCCGGAAGTCTCGGTACCGCAGAACAAACTTGTGCAGAACTGCATTGTAACGGACCGTCGCTCGTTGCTCGTCGCTCGTCACTCGGGTCACGGGGCACCAGCGACGAGCGACGGTCCCACCTTCCGCACTTGGCCGAGATTCTCTTACGCAGGCAGCTTTAAGCGAATTGCTGATTGTTTCGCTGCAATAATAGTACTAATTCTCTTTGCTCCCATAATACCCTTCATCGCCTTAGCGACAAAATTAACTTCGCCCGGCCCGGTGTTTTTTAAGCATACACGGCAGGGACTCCATGGAAAAATATTCGACTGTATAAAATTCCGGACAATGCACCTCGGCGCCGATGAGATGCAGGACAAACTACGATTCGTTAGTAGAGTCGATGGCCCACAATTCAAGATGACCGATGACCCGCGAATCAGCGCCGTCGGCAGATTCCTGCGAGAGACATATTTAGACGAAATACCTCAATTCATCAATGTTTTACTTGGCCAAATGAGCGTCATTGGTCCAAGACCTTCTCCTGAATCGGAGAATACGTTGTGTCCATTTTGGTGTGACGCCCGATTGTCTGTTCGCCCGGGAATAACGGGACTCTGGCAGATTCACAGAACGCGCCAGCCAATGAAAGACTTCCAGGAATGGATACATTATGACACCGAATATGTCAGAAACCTGTCACTAAAGATGGACTTATGGATATGCTGGAAAACAACCAAAAAACTGTTTGATAACTTCATTAACCAATTCTAACTATGCTCTGCGAAGCGCTTGCTACTCTGCGAAGTACTTCGCTACGAAGCACGAGACGCATAGCAGAGATATCTTGAAAGGATACGGAAATGCCAAGAAGATACTTTAACTGGAAACTGGCAATTGTTCTGGTAATCAGTATCGGTGTTTTATGTGTAACCGCTTTTGGACTGCGCCAATGGCAGAGAACTAACAGGGCCGAACAGGGACTTGTCCTCGGCAATAAGGCGTATGATGAACAAGAGTGGGAACAAGCAGCAGCGAATCTCGGCCGGCATCTGACTGTGGAGCCGGATGATGTGCCAACGCTGCTCAAATACGCCGAGGCACAGCTTAAAATCAGACCTTCCAAACGCAACAATATTCAACAAGCCGTAACGGCTTATCGAACCGTTTTGAGAGCAGACAAAAACAATTCCGAAGCTGCTATGCGACTTACTGAAGTATATTTAATGATGGGAATGCCTGGGGAGGCCGAGTTAATTGCCAACAGACAGCTCGAAACAAATGATGACCCTGAACTTCGCATAATCTTGGCCCTGGCGCTGGCCAGACAACGAAAATTCAATGAAGCAGCAACGCAATTGAAGGCCGTCATACAAAAACATCCTGGCCAGATATTGGCCTACGAAACGTTGGGACAGCTTACAGAGCAGCGACCGGAGGATTTCCCAGATTCCCCCAAGGATTTGTTTGACGAAGCGGTGAAGAATAATCCGTCCTCGGCCCTGGCATATATAGTCCGTGCCGGTTTCTATCAAAGAAATAATGACGACCCCAATGCTTTAGCTGACCTGGAACAGGCTGAAAAACAGGATTTATCTGACCCTAACGTGGAGTTGCGCCTTGCCGGCGAATTTATTAATGCAGACATTCTATATAAAGCGGAAGAACATCTCACGGCTGTGCAAACAGCCATGCCGACAGACCAAAATCTCTGGCGAATATGGGCTCTGCTCGCACTGAGATCGCAGTCGCAGGAAAAGATGCTAAAACAGGAAAAGATGCTAAAAGTAGCCGAGGCCGGCTTAAAAGAGCTTTCTTCTCAGCCCTGGGATTTTATGCCAATAGCTACAGAGCTGTTTATCCGTTGTGGCCAGCTCGACCGCGCTGCCGACTGCATCACCAAAATGAACCAAAAGGATGTCGTACCCGTGACAGTTACATTTCTGGAAGGTCTTGTAGCTGCAGAGAGAGGAC
>JAUWBX010000410.1 GCA_030609625.1 Phycisphaerae bacterium | reverse complement strand
GATGCTCTGCCCAAAACAGGCCTTTTGAGCCTCAAATTACATCAAAAACACTTTTCTGTTATCAAAACTTGAGTTGCGACAACAAAGTTCTTTTTCAATCTTATCCGCTTTTAAAACTTCACTCATTTTGCAGAAGCCTTTAAACAGATTAGAATTTCATTCTGACGGCAGATGTAAAAAATAGCTCTTTTGTCAACTAAATTCAAGAATAAATAGGTGAATTCCGGCAAAAATGGGTTACGGCGGTGGCCTGCCCCCATTTTTTGCACGGATTCATCTGGGAAATCTTGGACAATACCATATTGTTTATTCAACTACTTATAGTTTCCTTAGCCATATAACGCTCTGCCCAAACCTTACTACTGAGGTGGTTATAATTGTCTCCGTATTCAATCATACCGCTATGATATTTCGGGTCGGCGAGTGCGTCAACGGCTCCTTTATCAATCGGTTTGGCCCGGCAGTCCTGAACTGCGTTGAAAATTATTTCGAAATGGTCACGAATAACACATGGGCACAGCCAATTGCCCGTATTTTCAGCCGATTGAGCATAGCCATACTCGTCTTGCCACCGACGAATTCTTTTGAAGAACGGTGAATACAAGATAGTATCAAGATCTCCCCCGTTGCCGAAAACGTCAAAAATATTGTGCGTTGAGTATGGTATAAAGGCGCATGGTGTAACCGTTCCGTCCCAATTGATGTAGAAATATCCGCCGGGTCGAGCGGCGGCGATACACCCGCTGCTGGCCGTACCGCTATTCCAGAAGTCCGCAACGAATATTTTATGTTCTCGCACCAGACGCCAGGTCCGGTTGTACATTTCCAGACGCTGCTGTGGAGTAACCACTGGTTCAAGCGAATGCTCACGGCCAATAGGCATATACTGAAATATCCAGCCGTATGTTGCACCTTGCTCATCGAAATAAAAATCATTAAACTCATCACTCGTTACAATCTCAGCGTTTTCCCGCGTGCCGGTTACCGAGATACCAAAGGGTACACCTACTTCGCGCAGGTTTTCCATCGCCTGAAGAATTCGCTTGTGCACGCCCTTGCCACGTCGCTTGTCTGTCTGCTCTTCAAAGCCTTCAACTGAAATTGCAGGTGTTATATTACCGAGTTTCGCCAGTTCTTTAGCTACGGATTTTGTTATTAATGTACTGTTAGTATAAACCAGAAAGAACTGCGAAGGGTGTTTAAGGGCCATATCTAAAAGGTCCATATCATTGTCTTCCCACATAAACGGCTCACCGCCTGAGATTACCGTAAAGTACGAGCCCCACAACCGTTCCTTTTCAGTGAGAATCCGGTCAAACGTATCCCAGTCTAACTTGGCGGCTGAACGGGAATCACTGCGCGCGTAACAACCCGTGCATCGCAGATTGCACTTTTTGCCCGGACTGACAAGAATAAACAAGGGCGGCTCAAAACCCAGACGCTCAGTTGCGTGCTGCCGCTGTTCGCTCAGCACTACGTTGTCCAGCAATGTTTTAAGAATACGATCAAGGACGCTTTTGGATATTAATCCTCGCTCGACACTGCGGGCTACACTGTGCAGCATCGCAAGGGTGATATCGTACTTGTCTCGCTGCACTTGTGGGGGAAATTCATCTACGTTACTCTCGACAATAACCTGCCATATTTTCTTTTCGACAAAGGGTAAGGCTGCACGGCGGACGATCCCGTTGCTAAATGCCGACCGAATTAGTGATCTGAATGCTCCTTTTTGAAAAACCTGCTCAAGATTCATTGCATATCTCCTTTCTGTCATTTGAATTTTGTGTCGGTTCCTGATGGACTAATGCACCGTTGAGGAACAGTTCCGTTATAGTGTTTATATCAGTTTCAAGAGAGGGATGCGCTTCGGCCGAGTTAAGCCATGACAAAGCAAGGGCATTGGTTAGGCCATCAAGTGCTTTGGTTACTACTCTCGCATCCATCGGCTTAAAAACACCTTTCTGAATTCCTCGCCATATAACATCAGTAAGAACGCAAAGCATTGAGTCGTATTTCTCATGCACCTTTTTAGGCAGACTATGACTAATGTCCAGGCGGGGCACATCCACTTCAGCAAGATACAAACGAAGAAAGAATAGATTTTTGTGCAAAAAAGTCATTTTGGTGTGGATGAACTTTTCGAGCTTGCCTTGAACTGAGGGAGTTTCTGCCATTTCCTTGGTAACAGAATCGACCAATTTATTCACTTTTGTCTCAATGACCTTTTCGTAAAGCTGCCTCTTGCTGCCGAAATAGGAATATATTGTTCCAAGTGCGAACTCTGCCTTCTGGGCGATTTGCCGCATTGTCGCCCGGAAAAACCCCTCTTTCGCAAATATTGACTCAGCCACATCCAATATATGCCTAATATGCTGCTGGCGCTCTCGTTCGCGGCGTGGGGTTGGTTTAATCATGCTTACAGCTCCTTTCAATCGCAAACACAGAAATTGTTAGTATATTTGTATCAATATTAGAACCATCATTCCAATTATAGAAGATATGTTCGCAATTGTTCAGTAAAAAATAAAAAAAACGAAAAAAAAGATGCGCACAGGATTTAAGGCAGATATGGAAGGCTGCCCATATAATTGGGCAAGCAGGGCTGAGAAGGGCATGCAATTGTGCAGAAAAGGCCGAAGGGCTGCCGATATAAATTACTACGTCCAATGCTGGGCGCGAGGTTTGATTGCGCATATTGTACCTTTATTTATCGGACTTAACGGAAAATAAGAAGCGTGAAAAAGAAGAAGTCATATAAGAGGGCCTCCGAAGGCAAAACAACGCGTTCCGGGGCCTGGACAGCGCTAATGTGCCTCGGGATAAGTGTGTGCTTAGTTGTTTTGTGCAGTTGCCTTAGTTTCGACATTGGTGACTGGCCAAGCAGGTTCGTGTATCCTCGTAATACCCCCCCTGCTAACTGGTGCGGGACGGCAGGGGCATTTTGTGCGTACTATTTGCTGTATTATATTGGGCCTGGGGTGTTCGTGATATTAGTGTCGGGAATTTGTTTTCTGGTTGCCAGGCTTGCACTTAAGCCGACAGGTCAACCGATTTTGCGGGCAATCGGATTAGGACTGATGACCGTGGCGGCTTCAATGACTTTCCAGTGCTTATGGCCTTATCGGTTCTTTGGCTTCCCTATGGGTTCGGGGGGGGTGTTGGGCATCGGGGCGGCACAGTTTCTGCGAAGCCATTTTGCATCGCTGGGAACTTTCATATTGGTGGCAGCAATCTGGATTGTCGGATTTCTTCTATTGGCAGATACTTTTGTGTTGGTATTGCTGGGATGGCTTGATTTCGGGGCGAGAAGGGCATTTGGTGCTGTTGTAC
>JAUWBX010000260.1 GCA_030609625.1 Phycisphaerae bacterium | reverse complement strand
CAAAGTGAAATTCTTTGCCCAGACAATCGGGGCAGGCGCCTTCCAGCAGTGCAAATTTACTGGCATCTCGCCCGCAGCGCCCGCAGTAATCGGCGCCCGTACAGGCCAGAAGCTGGTTCCAGCAATTTTGGCACAGGTTCTTATCAGTTTCACTGATGTTCTCGCCGCAATTGATACATACTGCAGGCCAAAGAAGCTGGTTTAAGCTCTGCAGAGCAAAGTTAAAAGCTCGTTTTGGATTTGTTGTATTCACGCCGGCAATTATATAGACACTAACTCAGATTAGCCACCCAGAAACTATTGCTCTGTCACAGATCAATTGATGGCTTGTCATTCCTGCGGAAGCAGGAATCCAGAACTAAAACAATGGATTCCGCATCAAGTGCGGAATGACAACTACTCAAACCACGCGTGACAGACCACTATGAAAGCTAGCCTGCCAATGGCTAAACTTAGCAAATACAGCCTTATTATAAGTAAAAGTGGTTAAATATTCAGTATTTCTGATGTAAAAACGCTTTTTAAAAGATAACAATATAAAATTAAATTATTTGTAACCTCCTTATTTACAAGGTCCTATATTCCTTTGCCCTGCTATATTTGCAGTGTTTTTTAGGGTTCCGACTTGACTATCGTGGTTTTGACCGCTATAATTGCTATAGTTAAATTTGTATGGTAAGATCAATAAAAACAACCGGAAAGAAACGAAAGAAAAAATCCTCCACCAAGGTTGCCAGGGTCAAGAGTAAAAAGGCTTTTAGGAGCTACCAACAGGCCATTGGCTACCTGTTTGCGAGGACTGACTACGAAAAGCAGGAGCGTCTGCGCTATAACGTTACGACGTTCAACCTCAACAGGATGCAAAAACTGTTGTCGTTATTGGGCAATCCACACAAGAAAATCCATACAGTCCATATAGCCGGCACAAAAGGAAAGGGTTCAACAGCCACGATGTTAGCCAGGATGCTCGAAGCGAACGGCTATGACGTCGGACTATACACATCGCCCCACTTGGTACACCTGCACGAGCGGATAACGGTCAATGCAAAAATGATTAGCGACTCGGAAATGTGCGGCTTACTGAACCGCGTTTACGCTCCGGTTGAGAAGATATCAAAGACCGACCCTCCCACTTTCTTCGAGATTATGACGGCTTTGGCGTTTATGTATTTTCTCGATAAGGCGGTTGATATTGCCGTGATTGAGACCGGTTTGGGCGGCAGACTCGACAGCACAAACGTTATTAAGCCCAAAGTCGTCGGCATAACCAGTTTAAGTATTGACCATCAGAATCTGCTTGGGGACAATATTGACAGCATCGCAGCAGAGAAAGCGGGAATTTTCAAGCGTGGTGTCCCGGCTATTACCGTTCAGCAGGAACCCTCGGCGATGCGCGTCCTGAAATCGCAGGCTACCGCTGTCAAAGCGCCTTTGAGCATAACCGGCAGCGATATTGATTTTTCGCAACGATTTGAAACCTCGCGAGAGCACGGCCCGCACACGAGAATCTGCCTGACAACCCCGACCAGTAAATTTGAACATCTGCGGGTACCGCTGCACGGCAAACATCAGGCAATCAACTGCGGCCTGGCCTTGGCTATGCTGGATAAGCTCAAATCAGCCGGCTACAAGATAGACAACGACAAGGCCGCTGAGGGACTTCATAAGGTCTCGTTGGCAGGCCGAATGGAGATGATTTGGGACGACCCGAGAATTATGATTGACGCTGCTCACAATGCCGCGAGCATTAAAGCCCTGATTCACGCGATAGGCCAGAATATTCCTTATGATTCTATGGTCGTAATCTTCGGCTGCAACAGTGACAAAGACGTCAAAGGAATGCTGGAAAGATTACAATACGGCGCTGACAAGGTGATTTTTACCCGCAGTAATTCTCCCAAAGCGATGTCACCGGAAGATTTGGCTGAGATGTACACCGAGATATGCGGCAAGATGTACCAGACCGCCCCCAGTCTGGGCCAGGCACTGCAGATCGCCAAAAACGCCGTCAGCAAAGAAGACCTGATTTGTATTACCGGAAGTTTCTATCTCATAGGCCAGGCAAAAATACGCTTCCAGCAGAACTAATACGGCATTTCATAACTTCCGCGACTGTACCGTCAATTCGACTGAAAAGATATACTCGCCTGTGGTGTGCCGCCAAAAGCTCCCATATTGATAATTCCGCCGTTGGGCAATGGCTCCAAACCAATCGGAGTACCTGGGTCCCCTGCATCAATACATGGGCTTGTTATGTCATCTATGACCCAGGTTTGGCAGGTTTGGGTGTTGGGGTTCCATCGGCCAGCCTGCGACTTCAAATGATAATCGTCATTACTCGGGTTGGCGAAAAGAGGGTCGGTATCAATGTTGCCAATTCCGCCTAAAGCACCAGTCAAAGCCTGTATGCAACTGTAGTTGACAGTCACAGTTCCACCATGAATCTGGGCCGGTCCACTAATGCCGCTGCTATCCCTATTACCCCAAAGTATGCAGTTGAGGACCGTCGGGCTACAGTTATCTCCATTCGCTATTCCGCCACCACTGAAGGATTCTGCAACATTGTCACTGAAGATGCAGTTGGTTATCCGCGGGTTGCTGTCATAAACGTTGCGCATCCCTCCTCCGAATTTGTGTGCCAGGTTTCCCTTAAATGTGCAGTTTTCAAACGTCGGATTGCTGTTTCCCCGGTTGTAAATTCCCCCCCCCATAATCTGAGCGGTTCTCAGTAAAAGTACAGTTTATCACTTGCGGACTACTGCCTTCCAAATTATGAATTCCACCCCCAAGTACGGCTCGATTGGACACAAATCTACAATCCTTTATCTTTGGGTCGCTCACCTCGCTGTATATTCCCCCACCACTACCGTTCTCAGACCCAGTAGCAGAATTTCCTCTGAAGATGCAATTGCTCACGGTAGGGGAACTCGAGTAGATGTACATACCGGCACCCCTATCATCTGGATTTGCTTTATTCGCATTGCCTCCAGTGATGACGAACCCATCGATAACTGCTGATAGATCCGTGCCCATGGGACTATTCACAATGTGGTAGGTATTCTCGGTCATACCGCTAAATTGGGGACCATCATTACCATTGATATCACCGCTTAAGGTGGTTTCATATACATTCGTATCCCAGATGTCAGGGTCTGCTTTGTCGATACCGGCGTAGCCTCCTCTGATAGTAACTCCGTTAGTAAGCTGGAACGTAGCTCGTCGGTCGCCATTACCATCTGGGTGGTTTGAGGTCCTATCAGGTTTGTAGGTGCCCTCAGCCACCCGAAGCTCTACGGGTTTGGGTACATCGTTCACATCTACCAGGGCGTCTTGAAGGTATTTATATGCAGTTGCCCAGGAAGTGCCGTCTCCCCTGGGATTCGCATCATCGTCAACGTAGATGATATATGGTACAATATGCAGGCACACAGATAGGGTCGTATCACCGCTGTGATTCGTCTGGTTTGTGAAACTAACGGTGTCAGAATATTCGCCGAGGGCCAGACTGTTGGCATTGGAGCTGAACGACACTCTTACCGTCGTACTCTGTCCCGCAGAAAGCGTCCCGCTCGTTCGACTCAAGCCCACCCAGTTCGTAGTCTTACTCGCCCGCTAGCTTAACGAACCTACACCCGTGTTCCTCAGTGTATAGTCCTTGCTGTTTGGACTGAAAGGACCACCCTGATTACCGGAAAAGCTAAGACCTTCTGAAGGTGTGACCGATAGATTCGGAACCACAGGGGCATCGCTGGTAATTTCAAACACCCCCGAGCCGGAGATGCGCTTCACAACGAGTATGGCATCAGTGTTTGATTCTGATAGATACTCAATTCGCTCATCTGTGCCTTTACTGTCAGATGTACTCCAATCCAGAATAACCGGCGTACCCGTGGGACTTGGGGTGGCGCTGTACAGATACAGGTCGAAATCACCACCGTTAGGATTGCGCAATTCTATGTTATATGTCGTCTCGGCAAATAATCTGACTGTCCGGGCCCATGCCCGTTTGCCTGAGACACCAGATTCGAGCTCTCCGAAAACTGTTGTCCCGACTGAATAAGTTAGAGTAACTGCTTCAATGGCCGCATCAGGGTTTATCATCCCATAGCCCTCGTGTTTGTCCTTGCCCTTAGGAAAGCCATTGGGTCCATTTTCGGCGCGTTGGAGCGTGGGGTCGTTGGGGTCGTAAAGAGGCCGGCTCGGGTCGTTCTCGCGGTCCGCATTGGTCTCCGTGGCCGTAGCGCAGAGGACCATCTTCACGTACCGGGGATGCTTATCAGAGTTGAAATCCCAGGTAATGCCCTTCTGCTGCATGGCGTCGATGATTAACGCTGCACAGCCGGCTACAAACGGACTGGCCATTGAGGTCCCCTGTAAGTTGGCATAGTCGTTACTTTGCTTATCGGGACGGCCATAGTAGTCACTCGAACCACTATCCACAGACATGATACTGGTATAGTACGCGGAACCACCTGGTGCTATCACATCCGGCTTGTAGTCTTCGTAGTCTTCTTCTGATCCCCATCTCCGGGGGCTCTCAAACCCGTACGTTGAATAGTACGTCAGCTCATTCTCATCATTCGATGCGCCTACAGTGATTGCCAAAGCAGTCCTGGCAGGATCCGCCATTTTCCTTCCCGCTTCTGTATC
>JAUWBX010000392.1 GCA_030609625.1 Phycisphaerae bacterium | reverse complement strand
TGGCAGAAAGAATCTCTTATCGGCAAACGAGGAAGTAATAAGTCCGTAGCGTGGTAAGAACATAATTTTGTTATATTGTTCAAGATAAAGTGGGGTTAAAAATGAAAAAGATATACATTCTTCTGCTTATGGTGGCATTGGTCTGCCCTAAAGCATTTTCCGCTGCTAAAACTATAGTTCGCCAAACAAAAGGTCAGGGCATAACCAGAGAACAGGCGGTCCAAAAGGCGTTGTATCAGGCCGTCGCTCAGGCCAAAGGTATTGCAGTCAGCTCGGGAAGGTACGAATTCGGCTTCCAGTCCGCCGGGGTGGGCATTAACACACAAGACACGGGTAAATCAATCGAGTTTGATTCCGTATCTGTCCAGGCGGGCGGTTCCACCCGGTTAACTGATATTGCAGGCTGGGTCAAATCTTACGAAATTATTGATGAACAAAAAATCGATGATAGAACCTACGAGGTCACAATTAAAGCCTGGGTTTACGACTACGAAGACCCTGAACAAACCAACAGGCTCAAGCTGGCGATAATGCCTATTCAAACGCTCTATGACTCCTATCGATTCGGCAGCTATGTTCCCTCGGCGGTTGAAATGTCTCTTAAGCTCTCCCAGCAACTAAGCGCTGCTATTACTCAGACAAATAAATTCGCTGTTTTAGACAGAGAGTATATCGCTGAATTTGCCCAGAACAGAAATATTCTTATCTCCGACGATTCACCTATTGAGGAAAAGGCCAGACTGGGCCAGGTCCTTGGCGCCGATTATATGATTGTCGGAACCATATCCAACGCAAGGCTCCAGATAAAAGAAAGAACATCCAGAGCTATCGGCCGTCCAATCAGAGAGTACGAAGTTGATTATGTTTTTGATTATCGCCTGATAGTCGCCCCTACAAGACAGGTCAAATTGGCCGACACCGTTAATATTGCCCTTGAAAAAGACCAGGTCAGGGTGCTCGTGAAAAGATGGAGGCCTGAAGACCTGGATTACAGGGAGATGGTTGATAACCTTTCAGCCAGAGTCGCCAAGCAGGTTGTCGATAATATTATCGACAGACTCTACCCGATACGCATCGCAAGCAAAAATATAGAAGGGCAGGTTATTATCAACCAGGGCGGTAAGAGAATCTTAAAAGGTTCTGTTTTGGACGTCTTCATTCAGGGCACAGAAATCATTGACTTTGATACGAAAGAATCATTAGGCCGAACGGAAAACCTTATCGCAACAATCAAGATTGAAAAAGTAACGCCGACAATCTCATACGCCAGGCTTGTAAAAGGCGACTTCGAGAAAATTTCCGAAAGCCTGATTTGCCGGCTAAAAAAGGTTGAATTTAAAAGGCCCGAAGGTGCTAAGAGCAGTATCAAGAGAACTCCTCAAGGGGGAGTAAAACTGCCCTTTGACTAATATGGTATGGAAGCAACTGTCTCCTGATGAGCGCAAATAAATTTTTATAATTATTATAAAACCTTTGTTAATCAACTTTCGGGCTGTTTTTTCTAATATCTTCGAAAAAAGGTGTTCTTTTTTGTTCTACCGATTCGGCGGCATAAAGATACATCGCGGCCGACCAGCTCTGCCAGTCCTGTCCCTGAGGCGTGCCGTCCTGTGCACGTATCCATTCGTTAAAGCCGAATTCAACGTCGGCTGTTCGGGCCGGTCGGACAAGCTCGGTTAAAGCAAGAAGCCTTTTCTCAGCAAGGTTATATCTTTTAACAGCCACCAGAGCTGCGATATAAAATCCGCAAATGAAAGGCCAAATACCGCCATTATGATACTCTCCGGGTTGATTGTACTTTTCATAACGCGGGATCCAATCGGGATCATCCGGCCTGATGTATGGGAAGAAATTCGGCGGCAAATCGACCGCCAGGTCTTCATTTTGCCTTAAAGCCTCAGACTCCTTTTCTATCCACAATACCAGTTTCTTCGCTCTGGATGGCGATGCTATACCGGAAAGAATCGCCAAGCTATTGCCTAAAAGGTCGAAACGCTCACTTCGGAATACTTTATACGACCACAGCGCATAATACGGTTTGTATCTTAGAACTAAACCTTCATGAACATGTCGGTGCTGTCTTTCACCCTTGATGGTAAAACTCTCCATAGACTGCTTAACCTTTGCAGCCCGCTCATATTGGCCAAAAAGGCAAAGATAAGTATAGACGATAGTGTTAACAAACAGCCCATATCCCAAAACCCACTGTTCGTCACGCCAGTCACTAGTTGGCAACTGTGCCACGAGATATCGGTCTGTTGGACTTCGATATCTCATCCAGCCCAAGGCCTTTCGGATAGCCTTCTCGAGAAAATCATCTTCCTTCATAACCTTTCGGTAAATTCCGACAGCCATAAGAAACAGCGGTGTTGTGTCGCTCGAACCTCTATCCTCTCGGTCATGAACCAAAGATGGAATATGCCCTAACTCGGATTGAT
The DNA here is from genome assembly GCA_030609625.1 of Phycisphaerae bacterium. GTDB lineage: Bacteria > Planctomycetota > Phycisphaerae > Sedimentisphaerales > Anaerobacaceae > NIOZ-UU13. The sequence goes on along the minus strand of JAUWBX010000392.1, from coordinate 1,080 downwards.
TCTTTGCCAGAGTCTCCAGGACTCTTCGCAGTGATTTAAGTAATCTTTTGTTCTGTGTGGTCAATATGCCAAGCGAGCATATCATCAGGTCCCTGGTGTACGGCTCAGGATATCCCCAGCCGGCAGTTCTGGGCAGATTTCGATAAGCACCATGATTGTTATGGAGCAATACCTGCAAAGCTGCTTCTTTAGCATTGCTGACCAAATCTTTTTGATGTCGATTCATATTATGATATGCCTAAACGCTTTGAAATAATTTTGACAAATCTCTTGGCTATCACTCGATAGTCAAAGTGCTCGATAATACGTTTCCTTCCTTCCTTTCCCATTTTTTCTCTTAAGCCAGCGTCTTTCATCAAATCCATAAGGTAATTAGCAATATCATGAATACTTGCTCTGTAATCTACTATCCTCGGTTTTTTGAAGACATACTTGTGCCCTGCTTCGTAGCCGGATTCATCTCCAAGCATTGCCTCCCGAAGTCGAATCTCCTGGGCCACACCCGCCAGGAAAGCAGTTTTGCCATGTACCAATGTGTCCAGCATCCCCATTGCCTTTATTCCAATTACAGGTTTTTCACAAGCATTAGCCTCTATCTGAATCATCCCGAAACCTTCCAGGCGTGATGGTGCTGCATAAATATCACACGCAGCTAAGAGATACGGCATAAAGTTTCTCGATACCCTGCTTGAGGTGTAAACTACATTCTTGTCTATTCCCAAATGGGTAGCCAACTGTAAGTCCGCAAAGTTTTGCTGTTCTGTTCGAGGCTGGGGCCAGACCTTGCAGACATATTTCCAATCCGGTGCCTTTTGGTCATTTATTGCCAGAGCTTGCATAACCTCCTGAGAACCCTTGGAGGCGGCGTCTCCTCCGATAGTCATAATCATTATCTGATCATCGGCAACTCCTAACACTTCACGAACCGCGGCTACTTTAGGGTCGGTTTTTGCACGAGGCACAAAAGCGTCTGTATCGCACCCAACGTGTAAAACTTCAATATTCTTTCCGCTAAGACCGTCTCGTATATAAATCCTTTTAACCCAGTTAGATGTTACAAGTATTAACGGTAAGTCTTCG
>JAUWBX010000225.1 GCA_030609625.1 Phycisphaerae bacterium | reverse complement strand
CCTCAGCGCAGCTTTCAGCCTGTTCGGCATCCATGAATTTCCCGAACAGCTCTTTCAAATTTTCATCATTTCGACCGTTCATAATATTATCTCTCCATTAACTCCCGCAGTTTCTTTAGCCCCCGGTGCAGCTTCGCCAATGTTGTCCCAATCGGCTCGGACCGTATCACCGCTATTTCCTTGAAGCTCAATTGCGAATAAAAACGCAGCATTATCAATTCTCTCGTATCTGTGTCCAGCTTTCTGAGCTGTATTTGTAACTTATCAATTTGCTCGTTGTCGGATTGTTTTGGCCCTGTAATCCGTGATTCAATTTGTTTTTTTTGAACGTCGAGCAATTTTTTCCGTCGCTGCTTGCCCCTTAAATAATCGTGGAAAATATTAGACGCTATTTTGAACAGCCAGCCTTCAAAGGAGCCGCCTTTATAAGAACCGATTTTCTCAACCAATTTGACAAATAGCTCGCTTAGCAACTCGTCACTAAGGTCGTTATTGCCCGTTAAACGGTAAAAATAACCGTAACATCGGCTTGCATACATATCGACTATCTGCGAAAAACACTTAGAATCCTTGTTCTTGCAGCCGATTATTATCTGGGCTAAGTCATCGCTTTTTGTCATATTTAAGCGTTTTTTACATAAATAAAGACGGCTTCCGCAACTGATTTATTGCATAATTCCACAAAAATCAATATACAGACAGGACAGAGTGCCCTTATGTTGTAGTCCTATAATGTATGTGTCGAATCAATTCTGAACAAGAAAACAACATACTTGCCCTGCTGATAACCGCACAACCGCATCAGGCCTCCGGCTTCCAACGGGCTTAGATGTCCTCTTCCTCATCCTTCTGCTCTTCGTCATCGAGCTTCCATTGGTCAGCCTCATCCAGCTCATTGATTTCCCGCTGCATAAATTGGATGATTTTATCCTGTAATGGTGCCAGTCTGCCATACCACTTGAGCATTCCCTGATAGCTGGCCAACAGCATATCCAGGCGGATAAGCTGCCATTTGGCTATGCATTCCGGCTCTTTGATATTGGTAAACGGGTCGCATTTGAAAGTCCTTTTGCCGCCGGGACCCATCTCACAAAACTCACAATCTTTGCACTGTATCATTTTTGCACCCTAATCTGATTCGCCGAAAAACCAGGTTCTAATAAAAGCGCTACTGCCAGCGTGGCTTGACCCTTTTTGATAGTTAAACTGCGAACTTTTTGTTCGTTGTTTTTTTAATTTTTATTTTTTACTTTTAACTTCGTTTATAGTATCATATATTGCAAAGGCTTAAAAGTTATTTGCAATAAACAATTTTGGTCTGTTTGTGGAGAAATAGATGGCAAAACCGAGACGTAGGCGCAAAGTGGGCAGTAAAAAGAGGCGAGCACGCTGGAAAATTCGGCATAAAATAAGTTGAGCATGAGCGACAAAATGTGTGTCTCGTCAAAAGTATCTCGCAAAAATTGTAACGAGATACGAGATGGATACGTCTGCTTCTCCGTTTGTCCGCTTGGGGACGCCTTTCGGCGGGGATGCCTTACGGCGGAGTCTTTAGGACTGACAGGCGGATACGAGAATGAAACACTTCACAATCACTTTCAAACCCGACGATAAGCAAATTTCCATTCACGCAGGCGCGGCACTTATCGAGGCTGCGGAGCAGGCCGGCATAATCCTGAACACCGTTTGCGGCGGTAAAGGTACCTGTAAAAAGTGTCTGGTAAAGATTGAGCCGGACGCCCAGGAGGTCCTCGCCTGTCAGCACCATATCCAAAGCGACCTTACAGTAACAATTCCCAACAGCTCCAGGTTCTTCGAGCAGAAAATCCTGGAACACGGCATCGATACAAAAATCGACTTGGCTGCGACCATACATGAAAAATACCAGGCAAAAGCTGCCCCAGACAAGATATTCGGCATAGCCGTCGATATCGGCACAACGACCGTTGTTACCAAACTAATCAATATGGCTGACGGCCAATGCCTGGCCACAGAAGCTGCGCTCAATCCGCAAAGCCGATACGGCGATGATGTCATCAGCAGAATCGCATACGCGCAAACTGACGAGAAATTAGCTGAATTACAGAAAACCATAATAGATTGCATAAACGACCTGACCACAAAGCTCTGCAAAAAGACCTCCATCGATGCAAAGCACATATACGAAATGTGTGTCGTCGGCAATACAACTATGAACCATATTTTTCTCAAATTGCCTGTAACCCAGCTTGGCCAGGCACCGTACAAGGCATTTTCACTCGATGCCCACGATTTGCCCGTCGGCGAATTAGCTTTGCGGATAAACCCCGCAGGTAACATCCATACCGTTGAGAATATAGCCGGCTTCGTCGGCTCAGATACCACCGCTGTCGCGCTCGCGGTCGATATAAATTCAGCAGAAGAAACGACGCTGGTCGTTGACATCGGCACAAACGGCGAGCTTGTACTCGGCACTAAGAGCAAACTCTATGCGGCAAGCTGCGCGGCTGGGCCGGCCCTGGAAGGCGCACGTATAACCTGTGGCAGCAGAGCGGCACGGGGAGCAATTGAGGCTGTCGTTATAAACGGAGATGATATAGATTTGGACGTAATAGGAAACTGCCCGGCCCGCTCGATATGCGGCTCCGGGCTGATTGACGCCGTGGCGGTAATGCTGGATTTGGGCATAATCGATGCAACAGGACGGTTCGCCGAGCCGCAAAAACTACAGGACAAACTCCCACCGGCCATTTTTTCACGAATCATCGAAGAAGATGGCCAATCAGCCTTTTGCCTCAACAGAGCCGCGAACGTAAGTGAGCGGAAAGTGTTTCTGACACAAAAGGACATCCGCGAAACGCAATTAGCGAAAGCTGCCATCCGGGCCGGCATCAGGCTTTTACAAAAGAGATTCGGCCTTGAAGATTGCGATATAGAACATATCCTTTTGGCCGGTGCCTTTGGCAATTATATCCGAAAGGAAAGTGCGCTGCGAATAGGCCTGTTGCCCGCGGTTCCTGTGGAAAAAATTCGTTTTGTAGGTAATGCCGCCGCTTCCGGCGCACGGACGATACTTCTGAATCGCCAATGCCGGGAATTGGCCGGCGAATTGGCACGCAAGATAGAATATATCGAAATCGCCCACGAGCCGGAGTTCCAGGACGTTTACGCGGATTCGATGCTGTTTTAGGACACTGATGGACACTTACGGACACGGACTTCTTAGACACTGACTGACACTGACTTCTTAGACACTGACTGACACGGACTATTTTGGACGAAATGGTATTCGGGGCATACCCTACATCGCTGAGAACATGCGAAGAGCTTTAAGAATAATCTTAGGCATAGTGTTGATTATCCTCGGTGTGTTGGCATTGGTGACACCGCTTTCTCCGGGTTCCTGGCTGGCTCTTATCGGGTTGGAGATTCTGGGATTGAGGATACTGTTTCAACGCAAGCTTCTGTCTTTGACTCCAAGGAAATATCGGGGCAGGCTGAGGATACTGTTCAGAAAAATGATGAAAAAACAAAAAAAACCATAAGCTCGGATGGGGCATCATAATGACCTAACCGCTGTTACCCGTTCCCGACGAATTACTATCTTTTTTATTGACTTGGGGCCTATAGACTAAGAACATTAGAAAAAATGAAATTAAAGTGAGGCCGGATATGAAAGAGAATGAAAAATGTGGTCAATGCCGGTTCTTTGTGCCACTAAAGGCCGAGGACAACAAAGGCGAATGCCGCAGACACGCACCTCGACCAGGCGCAAGCTTCCAAATAGGTGGTAAAGATATTGGGAAAGAGCCGCGATGGCCCGAAATCGCCATCGACTGCTGCTGCGGTGAATTTGAACAAAAATGAGCAGGATAATTGGAATTTCAGATTTTGAAAATATTTTTATTTGTTTCGCATTTGCTCGGTTTTTGTGGCTTGTTTTAGTATCTTCTTTTCTTTGTGGGTGAGATTGTGGAGGCCGTAGTCGTGAACTTTTTTCAGAATGCGGTCAACGTCGTCCTGCAGATTCTGTTGTTCGACCATCTTTTTTTGCCAGACACCTGTTCGGACTTTCATCTTGAATCTTCGCCGCCACTTTTCTGAAATTACATAGAGCGCTCCTGCAACCATACCTCCGAGATGCGCTGCTTCGCCGCCTGCATTAGCAGAGACATCAGGCCGCAGCAAGGACAATATGCTCATAACCGCCAGAATTATCGCCAGGACGGACATCCTCAGAGGAAAAACGCCAAATACGTAAACTATCATGTTCGGGAACAAAATCGCCGCGGCGGCAAGCATTCCTAAAATAGAGCCTGAGGCGCCAATTAAAATTCCCCTGTCAAGCCAGCCTATATGGGCCAGGATGGGATAGAATATTCCTCCCATAGCTCCGCATATAAGATAGAAATTCAGAAATTTCCTGCTGCCCCAGAGTTGTTCGAGCATTGGCCCGAAAAAGAACAAGATAAACATATTCCAAAAGATGTGCCCCAGTCCCCCGTGCAGGAATTGGTATGTGATAAGTCTCCAAATCTGCATGGACGTTCCGAGGTCTTTTGGCCACACGGAGAACCAGTAAAGTAGAAAAGCACCGAATTTTGGTATTAGAAACCCCGAAAGAAAGACTACTATGTTGACTATCAGAAGCCACTTAACAACCGGCGTCGGCTGCGGAAAGGACATCCGCATCCGTGGTGCATGGCGGTGTTGCGATTGAAAATCCGACTGAGTGTAATCTCTGTCATAAAGGCCCATAATTTCGATACCCATTTCTCGTTGCTCGATATTGACTCTGGAAGTTACCGCTCTATCACGGTTGCGGCTCTGGTATTATTTATTATATAGTATGGCCAATTTTGCGAAATGTTCAAGTTAAAAAAGACACAAGGCACAAAACATAAGACTCAAGATTTATGGACTTTTGGATATTAAATGGAACGTTACTATACAAACAAGAACAGAGGTGTCATTCCCGCCCCGCATCAAAGTGCGGGATAAACTCCAGCGGGAATCCAGCCATTTCATCAGTGTTTCCTGGACTCCTGCTTACGCAGGAGTGACAATACGTTTGTTCCATTGTAT
>JAUWBX010000479.1 GCA_030609625.1 Phycisphaerae bacterium | reverse complement strand
AAATAGTTCTTCGGCGGTCAATTTTGCGTGCGTGTTTGACAGGCAGGCGACGCGCAGAAGCCACGTCAATTCAAGGCCAACCTATGGCCGGATTCTATCATTTTACTCTGTAAGACCAATAGTCCTATTGCCAGTTGTGGGTCGGCATCTATCGTTTCCCGGCTCGTCCGGCACCAATTGAGCTTGGGTTCACGCCTAATTGGTGCGGGATGGGCCTTAAGAGCGTCGTTTCGGTGGTCTTTTACGGTTGATTCATTCGCCTTCTGCACTTTGGCCATCTTCCGCAGCTCGTCGCTTCGCAGTTTCACATTAACATCCGGCAATACCCCCCAATTTTCACTGCCCGGCTTTCTATCCTCGTCTCGGCTTTTTATCCTTTGTCCTGATGGTAAATAATAATACGCTACTGTGTATTTTAGTTTTGCACCCCTGCCGAGACGGCTCACTATTGATTGTACACTGCCCTTGCCATAGCTTCTTTCCCCGACAACAGTTGCCCTGTTATGCTTTGGTTCCTGCAATACCCCTGCCAAGATTTCTGAAGCACTCGCCGTAAAACGGTCTATGAGTACGACCATCGGGTAGTCAGGGCGTGTTTTTTCCTTGTGCGCCGATACATAAGTTGGCATCCCAAATCGTGGTTGTATCCTTGCTATCAATCCTTCTTTTATGAACCCGTCAGCTATTTCGATTGCACTATTCAAAAGCCCGCCTGGATTGGAACGCAGGTCCAGAATCAGTCCCTTTAATCCCTGCGTTTCGAGCTGAGCAAGTGTTTTATCGAAATCGCCGACTGTTCTGGAATTAAAGCTGCTGATGCGAATGTAACCAATTTTGTTCCGAGCATCGATCATATACCGCCATTTACCTGTTTTGCTCCTTTGCCAGCCGCGGATTGAAGGAACGATTATTTTAGTTCTGTGTAAGGTAATATCCCTGGTTTTATCTTCACCTTCACGCCTAATAGTTAGAGTTACTTTTGTGCCTTCCGGTCCGGTAATAATCTGGGCTACACAGTCAGGAGGCATCCGGCTTGTCTGGATGCCATCTACCGCCTTTATTACATCCCCAGCCTCAAGACCGGAATGGTATGCCGGTGTATCAGGCAATACGCTTAACACCTTCGGAGACTCTTCTTTTTTCGAGAACCTTATGCCGATACCTGTAAACTGATTGGTCAATTTTTTTTCAAACTTTTGTGCCTGACTGGGCCAGTAGATAATTGTGTAAGGGTCGAGTGCGGACAACGCTCCCTTCGCGAATTGTGTAATCAGCACAGCCGGCGGCAAGCTTATCCCCTTAAGGGGAGATTCGCTCAGCGCTAAAACTCGTTCAAAGACGTCTATGAACTTATCCTTCCTTATAGCTGCCGGTGATTGGCTCACTTCATCCAATATCGCCGTCAGGGCTGCCGAGGAGACCTCATATTGAGTATCTGGTATCTTATACCTCGTTTCAAGATATGAGCTGCTCATCACTTCTACTAACAATTTGCAGCGATTGACAGCTTTGATTGTCATCTCGCGATAATCGACAATGTTAACGTAGCTGGAATCCAGAAAGTCCACAGCGTTAATGAACATTTGTTTTTCCATACCTGCATAACGCTCCTGGCAACTCTGGCATGGGCTGTCTTGAAGGGACGCCAGGATATCGGCCTTTTGCAGAAGCTGTTTAGCATAGTCCGAGTACTTCTTGTCGTCTTTGTACATCTGTCCCAGCTTGCTATAGCAGATTTTGTATGCATCGAGCCATTTACCTTTTGCCTCTAATTCTGCGGCGATGCGTTTTGCCTGCCGGACGGCTTGTCTGACAAGAAGGTCATTGAGCAAGGCTTGTTCTTGCTCTTTGCTGGAATACTCCAAAGCCTTTGATGCCACTGCCAAAACTTTACCGACGTCATTAATGTCTTTTGTAAAGCCCTTCTGCCGAAGTATTTCAAGTTTAGCTATCTGCTCTCGGTAGGCATCATTTTTCGATGCGTTGCGGCGGGCCTCTATGGCCATATACTCATCAATAATTGTCCTAAGCTGCCTAAGACCTATGCTGTCAAAAACAGCCGATTTACGGGCAATCTCTCGGGCACTTACGAAATCGCCTCTCAAGATTTTGTCGCAGACCGAGTTAACCGCTAATGCAGCCGTGGGCATCTCGCCGAGGGCGTGAGCAGCCCCGATAAATCGGGGTTGAGGCGGCGCGCTTTTGGCAGCTACTTTGGTGTGTTCGTACAAGACTGCGGAGAGAGCAATCAACATCAGCCAAAAGGCAGGCGTCCTATAATGTTTATCCTGGTCAAAACCCAAAATAAAAACCTCCTCAAATTGGTTGAAAAATCAATCTCCTAAGATGGCTATCGGCATACGCCATCCCTGAAAATAGTACTTTTTATACTGGAATCCGGGAAGAGGTGCCGGCGGAAAGAAATTGGAGAAAATAGGGATGGGTCGAGGCTCTTTTTTATGGGAGCGACAAAAGAAAAGTCCGATATTAAACAACAAGATATAAAATGCTTGTCTCGAGCCTCAAAGTATTTCGTTGTGAAGACGTCTGCATA
>JAUWBX010000063.1 GCA_030609625.1 Phycisphaerae bacterium | reverse complement strand
GACCTTTGCAAACCCAGGACTATTGGCGACGATGGTCCCCTTTTCAATGTCCAGCCTGTAAATCATTATCTTGTCGATTCCGAGGTCGGCGACAAAGGCAAAGCGGTCGTCCGCGCTGACGTTTATCGAATGTGCATGGGGCCCCTTCTGGCGCCTGGGGTTCACACTGGAACCGGCGTGCTGCACAAAACCGGTCGGTTCTCCGAGTCTGCCGTCCGATTTGATAGGAATCACCGAGGCGCTCCCGCTGCCGTAGTTGGCGACGAGCAGGTTTCTTCCCGCATGGTCGATGCTGACGTGGCATGGACCCGCACCGCCCGAGGGCTGTTGGTTGAGGAGCTTGAGAGTTCCCGCTCGCCTGTCAATCACATATGCACTGACACTGCCGGCTCCGCCGGACTCACTGACGGCATACAGGAATTTGCCGTTGGGATGTATCTCGAGAAATGACGGATTCCTGGCCTCGGCCGCAAGGACCGGCTCGGAGAGTTTTCCCGTCTCGAGGTCAAGCACGCTGCGGTAGATCCCCTTACTGGAATTCTCTCCCCGCGAAGTATAAGTCCCGAAATAGACCCGGAGCGGTTCCGCGGAAACCGTTGATAACGTCGCAAACGAAAACACTGCAGTAATAAAAGCTTTCATACTCATACGCAAACACCTCCTTATACCTGTGTTAAATATCGAATCCACGAAATATAAATACTGTCATTGCGAGCAGTCCAGGGCTTTTTCAGAAGACAAGCTCGTGCTTCGCAGAGTAGCAATGGATTGCTGCGCAATTCCAACACTTATACACTTTTTCTACCGAATAGGCCAGTCCTGTCCGAAGTGTCATAAAAATGACACAGTAACATTATTAGTTTGTAGTTCTAATGATGAACGTAAAGCCATTCAATTATATCACGCTGTTGGTCGCACTTCCGTAACACTGTCCCCTGGGATTCATCAGTTCTTATTGGATTGTGGGCGTTCTTTAAGAGAAGGTTTGATTCTGTCTTCTTTGCTATGACCTGCTACTTTTCCATCCTACCTTCAGTAGTAACGTCCGTTATTGCCTGTCCGAGCTTTTGTATGAAAGTACCGTATATCATATCAGTGATATTAAACTCGGTTTGGTCCAGCCCAAGGCGAACGATAACCATATTCCATTCTGGAATGACGAACATATCGTTGTTATTATATCCGCTGGCCGAATAGGTGCCGCTTGGAGCACCGGGCCACTTTCGTTTGCCGTCGTGCTTAATACTGTTGACCCACCAGTTATAGCCATAGACACCCCGGCCGTCGGCACCGCTAAGATGTTCCAAAGGTAAGGACGCCGGTACCTGGACCCGGGTCGCCTGCTCGACCCAGGCACCACTGATTAATTGCTTACCTTTCCACTTGCCCCGATTCAGAAATAAGTGGCCGAGACGGGCTAACTCTCGAGCCGAAATGTGAACGTGTTTGTTATTGTTTCCAGAGCCTCCATTGACTACGATACCGTGCACCTTCCCGAAATCGCGCCAGTCCCACTTGCTGGAATTCATTCCAATCGCCTCAGCGATTTTACGCTTGAACAGGGCCTCTATCGGTTCGCCGGCGATGCGAGTCAGAACATTGGCGAACTGATTCATTGCTGAATCCCAGTAAGCATACTTCGAGCCGGGCGGAACAAATAGAGGTTTGTCAGCAGGCTTGAAGGGAGTTGTGCTTGGGCCGTGTTTGTAGCTGCCACGAGGTTCATCACCGACGGCGTAGTATCCAGATGTCATTGTTGTGAAATGCCCAAGTGTAACAGTCGGATAGGTTGCAGCCATGCTGGATACGTACTCCTTTGCCAACGTATCCAGAGCCGCCCTGTCATCATCAATAAGTATGCCGAGCACCGTGCTGGTAAAAGATTTCGTGAGGGACCAGACACCGTGAACTTTGTCGATGTTTGCGCCTTTGAAGACCATATATCCGTTGCGTATGATGACCATCTCCTTGACGCCATCTCGCCCGGAATTGTTCTTGAGATACGATATGGCAGCATTAAGCTTGGCCGAGTCTATGCCTTGCGATTCAGGCGTTACCTCTTTCCAGTCTTTTCCTGGAAAAGCCATTCCTCTGGCGCCCTTAGCCTCCAGCAAAGGTGCGAGTAGAACAAACAATATACTCCAGATTAAGTATTTAGACACAATTGTCATCCTCCAGGCCTGTTAGTATTTGACTGAGCAAGGTAAAGCACAACATCACCTTTCAAAGGGGCTCGAAGCGCTTGCTCTGAACCGTTTGCTCTTATAGTACCTGTCGATAAAATCTTGCCTTTATTGGGGTCAAACCACTCGTATTTGTATTTACCGGCCCTTAGCTTCACAGTGATAGAAGCTTCTTTATTAGATGCGGGCTTATAGACCAAATATTCCACCCCAGGCTTCGCTAAACAATACTTTGTCGAGGCCAGGTCATCACGCGGCTGCATCGCAGCCAGATTCATCCTGTCGGCATACATTCGTGTATATCCCATGCTTCGACGAATCGGGTCCCACTTCGGGTCAAACCGTTTTCCGAGAACTACACCATCATACGGGTCCATAAATATCGGATTGTGCCCCCTGAGAAAACTCTTCCACACCCACGCTTGATTTCCTCCGATTCCCCAGAGATGGTCGGTATCGTTCAGGATGACTTTTTGCCCGTCGGCAGCCGGCGGATTATCACGGTAGCCGCCCTCTCCATTTGGGGAAATCCAATCGGCAGGGCTTTTGAACAAGCTCTCGTTCTTTCCCCCGCGGTACTGGAACGTCATTCCTACGGGATGTTGTTTCGGTTTATTCTTCTCATAGCTTTTGATGTAGCGGATTATGTAATACTGCCATTCTGTTGATGCCGGGTGGTTCTCATTGGAAATTTCATACAGCACATTGTCGAAATCATTAACTGTATCGATGACTTTCCGGACGTAGGCCTCCTGCAGGGCAGTAACCGCTGGGTCGGCCAGGGTGTGAATTTCCAGTCCTTTGTCGTCTTTGTTTTGGTCTCCATTGATACCGTTTATATTATTCTGCCGGCCGAAGGGATGACCTTCCCACGCTCCGGTCGAGAACTGCATTGCCCAGCCTTCAAAGAGCATTACCGAAACGTAGATTCCGCGGTCATAGGCTGCTGAAACACGGTCCCGCAACCGATTGAAGTAGGCAGGGTTGAACTTCTTGAGATTGAACTTCGGTTTGCCGTCGAGTGCCATACCAGGCCCGGTTCTCGCCCAGGGCTGGGGAGCAGACGTATGGAGCTTGTTCTCCCTGTTTGCCTTTGTATTCCACGTTACCGGCTCCCACGTCCACATTCGGATGAAATTGTGGTTTAGTTTCTGCATCCAATTTAGGCAGGCGGTAAAGTCGAAGCGAGGCGGCGGGTCCTTTGGGCCAATGTCAACCAGATTAGCCCAGGTATGTGAGCCGGTCAGATAGACAGCTCGACCGCTTTCATCTGTAAAATAGCGAGGGTTGTCCTTTAGAACCCGTAAGGGACCTTGCAACCTTCTTTCTTTTGCGCGGCTGGAAGAGAAACTTGATTTCAAGGAGCGGGAGGAACCAAAACGCTGACCTTTGTAATTGAGCTGCACATAGTCCAGCTTGCCGTATTCGCCGGAATCACCTTGTCCTTCCACCATGATCTCATCACCGCTTTTGATCACGATGTTTTCAATCGTGTGCGTTGTCCACTGTTCACTATCTTTCGAAGCGTACCAGGCCAAGCCTTTCTGCATGCCGTTAATGTACAGGCCAAACCGGCATTGGCCGTCTTCCTCGTCAAAATATCGGACATCGACATCATAGAGGCCACTGTCCGCCGTATAGGGCTGATTGAAAGGCGTGCGTATGCGCCCCGCAATCCCGAAAGGGACGCCTTTCGGCGCAATACTCGCAAGTCTAACGCTGAGCCTGTGGGATGCGCGTCGGTCGTTACGATGCTCCACGACATAGTTGTCTATAATTCGGAAATTCTCTGCCTCGATTCTCACGTGTTTCCTCGGGTCTATCGGTGCCGGAACCTTCTTATCATCGAGCAGACTCTTCAATTTGGCCAGGTCGGCATCCTCGTCTCCTGTCAAAAGAAAATACGTCATGGTTGAATCGGAGATGTCGCACCTTTTTTCCGCTTCTAACCGGGTGAAAATCCAATTGAGCCTGGAATCGCTCGAATCCCTAAGCCAGTGGTATAAGCTCCATTGTTCGGGTGTAGATTTCTTACCGACTCCACCGGGACGGGCAAGATTCCGATTGCCGTCCTTGCACTGGATCCAGTTAATCCCGGACGGTATTACATCCCGTTTATTGTGGTTGTGCAAATCCTGATCGTTACGAGTATAGCCGTCATTCCAGCCGCTGTGGGAAATGCAATAGACGTACTTTCGTTTGTCGGGGTCGGACTTTTCTATGCCGCGAAAGGGCACTTCCATCGGGCCTGCCAATACGTAATACAGTGGATTATCAGCCGAGGAGGCATTGATTGCATTTTTGATGCTGTCAATGGCGCCATCCAAATCTTTCTGGCAGTCGAACAGGATTGACAGGGGGACATTGTACCTGTCGGCAGCACCCAGGACGCTCTGACTCATTTCTCTGTAGAATCGCGGGTCATTCTTAGCAAGTATATTGTTATAGTCAATGTGGACTAACTTGCCTGCCGCGGCGGGCGAGCCTGTTAGCCCAAATGCGTCAAGCATGGCTACCGCAACAGGGAAAGCACCCCAGTCATCCTCGTCGTTATAATTCCCATCAGAGCTGAAAGCGATTTTTCCCTTGAAATTCTTTCCATCAAAGGGCCCCCCGACAAATCGGGATGAGTAAAGGTTTGAAGCAGAGAAGAAAACGAGGATTGCTGTTGCACAGGCGATTTGTGTGTAGCTTTTCATTTTGTAGCTTCTATTTTTTAGAGTTCTGATATTTCTCCACAGTCCCGTAAGTCCGCTTGTCCGCTTGTCCGCTTGGGGACGCCTTACGGTGGGGACGCCTTTCGGCGGGATTCTAGCCGCGCGCCGGGCCTTAGTCAAGGCATTTTCTGTCAGTTTCGGGGCTTTCTGAGAACTCCTTTCAGAGGGATTTCATTCAAGACGTAGCCCCTCTTGCCCATGCATATCAAACGGCCGTCCATGGTGGAGATGTACAGCCGACCGTCGGCAGCGATCATACCGTCAAAGACTGGAGGCGATTCGAGCCGATACTGGGCGTGCCTCGTGCCATCCTCGGCTGAAATGACCCAGAGAAGGGCACCCTGGGCGCCATCAAGAGCATCGCTCTGTGCCCTCAGTTTTGCCTGTACTCCCTGTTCGAGAGTGCGGCCCCATATATTCTCTTCATCTACGACATCCGGCGGACCGGCGACGAACAGCGTTTTATCTGCCAGGACCATGGCACGGACGACCAGCGGGGGTTTCTCAATCATCCATTTGCGATAGACCGCGCTGAGATCCGACTCCGGACGCTTGGCCCGGCTTTTCCAGTTGACTACATTCTGAGGGATTTTGGCCTTGAGGACCCGTGCAATCCGTTCAGGATTAAGTTTCTTGTCGGCCGCAAAGAGCCGGTATTCCAGTGCAGACGAGTTACACAGATACTGAGGATGACGGCCGTAGCCATACACATGTGTATCATCAAACGCGAGAATCCGGCCGCCCGGAACAAGTCTTGCCGGAACAAACCACTCACCCCATCCTTCGCCCGCGTTCTTGCCGTATATCCAATAGGTCCGATGGAACCAGGAGTCGTCCAGAAATCCTGTGGGGCAGAACAGATGAATCCCTTCGCCTTCTTGGTCAGTCTGGTGCTCGGGATCGATGACCGCACGGCGTCCCTCCAGATTGAACCGCTGAGACCTCATATATACAAACTTGCCATCACTGGAGAGGATGTCCGGCAGCGCTACGGGCATCTTCTTGTGCTGAATTTTCGTCTGCAGGTTCTCACCCGTTCTCGGGTCGCGGTCGTCCAGAATGGTCTCGGAAAGCTTCTTTCCTGTCAACGGGTCGAGACGCAGGAGCCGCATACCTCCGTCTAAAAACATCGACCTGCCCGCGAGGGCATAGGCGGCTCCATCCTGGATTAGCACGCTGCCCGAGACAGGCCAAACGGACTCCAACTGCTCGTACGACATCAGCCGCAGGTCATGCGGAGCCGCCCGGAACCGCCAGGCGAGCGCCCCGTCCGAAGCGCGAAGGCAGTAAACCCAGCCATCGGCCGAACCGAACAGCACACGCCCTATGTAAATCGTGGGAGGCGAGTCCACGCGTCCCCCGGCTGTGTAACTCCAAAGCTTCGCACCGGAAGCTGCGTCCAGGGCATGCACCGTGTGCGTGTCCACGGATGCCAAAAACAGCTTCCCATCCGCCACAACAGGCTGCGTAATGCGGCCGCCAAGCTCAATCTGCCAAGCACGTTTCAGCATTGTAGGGACCTTCGTTCTGGCATGTCCGCTTCTGGCGGCATCGTGGCGGTATGTGGGCCAATTGTCCGTATCTTGTATTTCGTATCTCGTATCTCGTATTTTCTGGTAGGCAGATCCGCGTTGCAGGCGCTCTGCGTCTGATGGAGTGGACCGCTTCTTCTCCGCGGCCGGGGCCAGGACGTTGAAGCCGTTCAATTTCGATTGATAGTAGCACGCGCACGAGTGCGGCGGTGCGTAGATTAAGCCGTTGCACGGCATCATACCGTAGAAGCATCCGCCGCGGACCCAGTGGTGGATCTCCCACTCCTTCGTCCGAGGATTGATAAACTCCGTGCCGATCCATGACGGGATGATGTACTTCTGGGTCGCCTTGCTCGGATAGCACCGCTGGTGCATGATGGCGAAGGGCTTAACATCCGGTAGGAATTCGCGCTTGACTTCGCCCGTGTGCGGGTCCCGACCGGTGAACATGCCCGAAGACCGCGGCCGCGCGCTTGCGATGTCGCCCGACCAGAGAAGTCCGTCGATGACGAAGACATCCTCGGGACAGAAGTGCCCGGACGGATGTAGTTTCGATGCCCACAGCTCCTCACCGTCCTTGGCCGACAGGGCCACGAGCGAGCGCTTCCGCCCGGAGAAGAAGACCACGTCTTTATACATTAGCATCGACGGCGACCAGCCGGTGGGAATGAGTGGACTGCGCTCGACAGGCGTTCGCCACAGCTTCCTGCCCGTGCCGTGTTCGATGCACACGACCGCCTCACCATCGTGATAGACAACACGCTTCCCGTCGGCTGCCAGCGACATCGGCACAATCTTACCCTCGAGCTTCCAGAGTATATCGCCCGTCTTGGCCTCGACGGCCATCAGCTTATCGACAGTTTCGCCCCAGCCCCATCGCTTACTGGCTCGGTCGCGCTCTGTCCAGCAGTTTGCGTTCTCCTGCTGATAGCCGACCGGCTTGCGGTCGGGATTGACTACTAAGAACAACACGCCATTCGCGGAAACGAGCTCCTCGACGGTCTTAGTGCCCGAGTAAGTGCGAATCGTCTTGCCCGTCGCCGCATCGATGGCACTCAGTGGGGCATCGATGCCGAGCGTCGTATAAACTTCATCGCCGATCGCGATGAGTCGCCGCGTCAGCCTCGCCGGGCCGCTCTTGAGCGGGAAGAGATGGTTATACCACTTCGGCAGCTCACGCCTCCACAGGACCGTCCCGTTAAAGGCGTCTCGCGCGCTGAGGAACCATCTGGGCGGAAGCTGTATGGAGTCCCTCGGGCCTTCATCCATAATGTAGAATATCCGTCCGTTCGCCGAGACGAGCGCATTGAGACTCGCCGAGTGTTCATGGCTTCGCGCCCAGCGCGGGCTGCCGACCCATTGCATCCGCCGCGGCGGACCCACAACCGTATCGTTGGCTACTGCATTGCCACTGGCATCGTGAAGGTAATGCGTCCATTCATCTATGTCCTTTGGCCAGGGCTTAACGTGCTTTGTCCATTCGCCGTCAGCCTTAATGTACGCCACACCGTTAGGCACCAGTACCCGCATGTTTTCCG
>JAUWBX010000412.1 GCA_030609625.1 Phycisphaerae bacterium | reverse complement strand
GGATATATCAGATATTAGGGAAAGTAGGGTCGGAAGTGTTGAGCCGTGTAATGGGGATAATAGTGGCGGCAATTGCGATACAGTTTATTGGAAACGGGATAAGGGGGATGTTTTAGCTTATCTTTTGTGGGGATCAGCAATTTCGGCTAATGTTTTGCGGGTTGCCGAAGTGCAGCGACGTCGCATTTGGCTTTAGCCCGAAGCGGTAGCCCGTTGTTAGATGAAGTTGTGGCCCTTAAGTTGTGCTCTACTACTCATCACCTTCGGCTGGGCATCATTAGAAGCATGCCGGTTCGGTTGGCGCGAAGCAGAATACAGCCGGTTGGTTTGCAGATTCGCTCAAATTCCGGCCAAACACAGACGTGAATTTCCCAGTTTCGCTCTGCTTGGTCATGGGTATAACCACGGAAACAGACATCGCGTTCGATTCGCATTCGCCGGTGAGAATCTGCCGAGCACTCGACCCATACGTAGATATCAATCCAATCATGCAAAGTTGGATGGGTACTCATCAGCCCATCGACTATGACAATGTCCCCGGGATCAAGTGTTCCTGCCTCTTCCGAGAAGCCTTTCACGTGGTTATACATTTGCTTTGATACTTTTTGCCGTAGCGACAGCCGATTGATTGTCTCGTGTAAGCCCTTGAGGTCATACGATTCCGCGTGATAACCAGCTAGGTTCCTAAGCATTCTGTCTTTTCGCTCAATGGTGATCCAACCGTCAGTTTCCAACAGGGTGCAAGAAACCCCTTCTATGTGTTGGATGTAGGAAACTATCTTTTTAGCCAAACCGCTCTTTCCCACTGCCGTGCATCCGTTAATCGCAACAAACACAGGCTTATCTTGAGAACGATGTGACCTCTCCTCAAGCGCCTGGTCTGCGATGGTTTTCGCAATCTCAGCATTCTGTTCAACTATGAACTCTTCCAACGAAATGGAGAGGTCCTGGCTATTCCAGGGACGCTCAAGATGTGCCTCGATGAACCTTTCAAAGGCTTCAGCATATGTGACACCGTCCACCATTAGCGATAGTGTGTTCTCTGCAGACTCGCCCAAAGTATACGGATTCAGGAACAACTTTCGCTGGGCATGAGCAATAACGGCGGAGCATGTTGGAACTGCCTTGTATAACCGTATGTTTTCCAGGGGAATGAATGTCCTATCGAGAAGGTTATGAAGTCTCTCCAGGGTACGCCGGCGTTGTTGCACACTAGATATACCTTCCAACTGTGCACGTTGCTTCATATAGCTGGGGTGGGAAATGAAAATTCGTATCTGGGGCCCTTCGGCTGCGGATGCCCTGTCCACAAGAGCATGCAAATCTGGCACGAGGCGGGACGTACCACCGAGTGAGCCGGCGATTATAGAAATTGCTTCCCTCTCAGTAGAAATTATCGATTCAATCTCCCTTGTAGCGTCAATTCGGCGGGGGTACACAGATACGGCGTTAGGTATTGCCAGTACTTGTACGGCTTCCAGAGTCTTGCGTGAGAATTCTTCAATTCGCCTTAACCGACGAAAACGCTCAATAAGTTCAGATGTAGCCAGCAAGCCTACTATGCCCAATAACCACAGTAATATCTCCCTCACTTGGAGGGTTGCTCTTTGACTTTGCACTAACACGTATGCAGCAAATGCAACGGTCAGAAGCGCCGGGGCATTTTCAACAATAAACCAGACGGCATTCTCTAGCTTTTTACCCATTGTCTCATCTCCCTTTTCAAACCAACCTTGTTATTTGCTTTTCTAGACGGAAAGCGCGGAAAACCGAGCCAGCAATTTCGTCTAACGTTTTGCGAATATGCGAAGTTGCGGAGCGTAGCGGAGCAATTTGGGTGGAGCGACTGAAGGGAGCGGAACCGCATATTCGCTATTATGCGATGTCGCGGAGCCTTCTTATGTAAATAATTTTCTGTTTTGATTATGGAGTGATGATGATTCATGTTCATTCAATTAATGATTGATCTTATGAATAAAAATCAATGAAGTATCTTTTTTCTTCAGTTTCCCAGATTGGCGAAGATGCAAAGCGGTTTGGGCGACTGAAGTGAGCCGCTAATCTGGTGTTATCTGCCGTTGCAGACCTCACTCCTTTCCAAATATAAGCGCATCAACTGCTGGTCCGACATAAGGTATCCCTTTTAGAAGTCCACGAAAGACCAGCTTTGGTCTGTTCTCACAA
Organism: Phycisphaerae bacterium; assembly: GCA_030609625.1. GTDB lineage: Bacteria > Planctomycetota > Phycisphaerae > Sedimentisphaerales > Anaerobacaceae > NIOZ-UU13. The sequence continues at coordinate 1,142 of JAUWBX010000412.1, read as the reverse complement.
CTTGGTTCACGAACTGCAGATTGCGTCAACAAAGATGTCCATCTTCTTAGTGAATCCTGAATTATTTCTATATTATGGTGCATGAGGGCATACACGGTAGTGTTAGGTGGTCTAAGTTTTAATTCTTTTGAAAATCTTTTCGCACTTTCAACTAAAGGATACAGCTTCTTTAAAAGCCCCTTATCAACTTCTCCCACTTTGACAGCTAGAATAGAAAGGTCTAATAACGTAATTACTGCAGATATAAAGAAATATGAACCTAAACCGGATGCCTTTTCTAATCGTGCAGGTACATCAGTACGCATCCTATTGAAGTCCTCTTCAATGTCTATTTCTTTTTTAATGGAGTATAACTCATCTACAAGATCAGAAAGGCTTTCTGGAGAAGTCCGGAGCATTTTTAGCATGTTGATTTGAGTATGGTGACTTGGAAATACTTTTCCCTCCTCCCATTTTAACAATAGGTACTCTCTCTCACTTTCGCTTATTTTATCTGAAGTTTCTGTCTCAATATCATGTCTGAGCTGTCTGAGCAATAACAACTCCCGAACAAATTTCTGGCCAAATGCTATCTTGTGCATCTTTTTATTCATTGTCTTATATCCAATTGATCGAGTAAGGATATGCTTAATGGTAGATAAATTTGAATTATCTGAATTTTTTAATTTTCACATAGGCGGAGCAATTTCACCTAACTTGGTATATATGCAATACTGCATATATCGCCCCAATTTGGCATTATATCCGCATTGCGTATATACATCCCTCTGGATGAACCCCCTATCTCCTTGATTCTCCTTCTCAAGCATCTTGCCTAATCCTTATGACTTAAAATAAAAAGATAAATATAAAAAATAATAGTAAAAAGCACAGCCTCGGTAGCTTAGCTTGGTTTGAGCGGCTGATTTGTAATCAGCAGGTCGAGGGTTCAAATCCCTCCCGAGGCTTTACCCCCCAAAACTACACAGATTCTCACGAGCCCACGATAATAGGGGTGAGGTTTCCTTTGGCTATTCTAACCACCATTGCTTCTTTTTCTTGCTCCTGCTATACAAATACGGTTTAGGAATTTGTAACCCTCACTAAGCCACTAAGCCGCTAAACCGCCAAACCGCTATCTTCTCCTTCTTATCCTCTCTTCT
>JAUWBX010000396.1 GCA_030609625.1 Phycisphaerae bacterium | reverse complement strand
GGTCCTCGAATTCACCTCTGAATTTTGTTCCCGCTATCAATGCCCCCATGTCCAAAGCTATGATTCTTTTGTTCTTCAAACCAGTGGGGACATCACCTGCAATTATTCGTTGAGCAAGTCCTTCGACAATTGCGGTTTTGCCCACGCCCGGCTCGCCGATTAGTACCGGATTATTTTTCGTTCGGCGGTTGAGGACCTGCATACATCGCCGAATTTCTTCATCTCTGCCGATGACCGGGTCGAGCTTTCCCTTGCGGGCCATCTCCAAAAGGTCAATCCCGTAGCGCTCCAGTGCTTTGTATTTGTCTTCCGGATTCGGGTCGGTTATCTTTTGGGGTCCACGAATTTCTTTTAGGGCGCTCTCAATCTGTTCGGGCGTAATGGAGTTGAGTCGAAGAATCTCTTTCGCATCGCTTTGTACCGAGGCCAGCGCGATGAGCAGATGCTCCACGCTCAAGTATTCGTCGCCCATCGCATCAGCCCTGTTTTGGGCATCCAGAACGATTTGACTGAAAGCCGGGTCAGGTATAAGCTGATTACCGCTGCTGCCCTGCGGCAGCCGCCCAAGCTCGCTCTCGGTCATCTCTTTAATTCGCGGGACATTGGCGCCTATCTTTTTCAAAATCTCAACCGCAATGCTGTTATCGTCGCCATATACAGCGCCTAACAGATGCAATGGTGACATAACAGTATGCGATTTGGCCATCGCAATCTGCTGAGCAGTTGCCAATGCCTCCTGGGCTTTTAATGTGAATTTATCGAATTTCATAGCCAACCCTTTTTTGTTACGCAGACGAAATTTCAATTACAGACATACCCTAACCTTCAATAAGTGCAAACAGCGTGCCCAAACAAACTAAAATTGTAATTGTTGCTGTAACAAGCAGTTACAGTTCCGCCGAATTCTGCCTGTGTGCCAATTTGGCAGGTATTTGCCTGCATTCTCACCTGGGCGTTGCTCTTCGAATTGACTATTTTCTATTTACTATTGACTATGCTCTGTTGAAAACATGGACTGTCATTCCTTCGACAAGCTCAAGAGGGACTCTGAGGCGAAGCCGAAGAATCTCAATTCTTGAGCCATAAAGAGATTCTTCACTCCCCCGTTCGACTACGCTCAGGGCTAAAGGCTGCGCTCCGTTCAGAATGACAGTTTTTGTAACTTTTCAACAGAGCATATTGACTATTGAAAAGAAATCGGGACTCGAATTCAATAAAGAATAGTCAATCGTAAATAGTCAATCATCTTCTTGATGGCCTGAAAAGCCGGACGGGAATGTTACACGCCAGGCTGTGTTTGTGAAAGTGCTCCTCTCAACTGTGACAGTGCGGCGAGGGGTTATCCATCGCCGACCCAACCAGTTTTTACATTGTAGATGAAGTTACCTCTCAGGCGAGTACTGATGTACACAGCATCGCCATTGATGGCGAAAATGGCCTCCAGGCTTCTTCTTATCTTGATTTGTGCTGCTCCTGAATGTGCCAGAGCGCTGTGCAGGTCTGTTCCGTGTTCCAGAATCTGATTATCGGAAAAGCCCGCTCGTCGCATCACTCGTACAATGTCATCGGAGCTTAGAGTAAGTACGTTCTGGTTACGCAAAGGTACGACCTCGAGTCCTCTATGTGCTGCACAACTAACCACACCAAAAGCCAGAAGCGTCAGCAGCAATGACGCAACAATCACGCCACCGTTTCTTGATACCCGATTAATCAGCTTCATAGCTTTTGTCTCCTTTTATCGATATATTTTTCATCTGGTTGGGCGTGATAAACTGTTCCGAAGCCTCATCCTAAAATCTCCTTCCATCGGTCTGATTGGAGCCTGAGTTGCCCGAACTGTGGGCATGGACGGTTGTTCGATGAATTCGACGGATTGGCCCGGCTCGGGTATTATGTTTGCCGTGACAAAGACAGCAATCTCCCGCGAGGCCCCTTCATCCCTTGTATTCTTGAACAGGCCCCCTATTAGTGGGAGTTTACTGAGGCCCGGGACCCGCCTCTTACCCGTGCGTGTTCGGTTCTCCGTCAGGCCGGCCAGGGCAACCGTTCCGCCGTCTTTGATACGTACCGTGTTCGTGGCGGTTCGCCGTGTAACTCTGGGAAGGCCGCTTCCAGTGGCGCGAGGTATGCTGTCACTGACCTCAATGGCCATTTCCAGTGTGATATCATTATTGTCCCCAATGTGGGGTGTGATAGTTAACTTGGTGCCGGACTCAACCTTTTCCAGTTCGGAACGAGAGTAGTAGTAGCCGCTGCCGGTATCCGCGGTCATCATATAGTACTCTTCGGTCATGACAGTGATTTCCGCCACTTTGCCATCCTGGGCCAATACCTGAGGGTTGGCCAGCATGGTCGCCTCGTCATTCTGAGTAAGAAGATTCAGCGCTATATCCAGCGAATTGGTGAATGTTGCATCTGGCGTATATCCGATTTGGAGACCCCACGGCATTTTGCCGCCGAAGTCAGTCACGCCGGCAGTTTCCCTAAAGTCATTGGCAAAAAATCCAAAGCTAATCTTGGGGAAACCCCACTCGGTACCCAGGTTCAGCAGATAGCCGCGTTCCATCACCACAATACGCGCATCCAGCAGGACGGCGGGACGAATGTGGTCGATTTGCTTCAGGTCAGAGATGATACGCTCCATCAAAGCCGGCTGTGCAGTTACAACCACTGTATAGGTATCGGCTCCTGGCCGACCAATTTCGGCCTGTACGTATTCTCTGAAGGCAGAAGATAGAAGTCCCACTGCTGCCGGAGCCGTAACGTAGTTCATTTTCATCCGGCGTGTTTCGCTTACGAACGAGAACATCGTGTCTGTTATGCCTCCTGAGCAAACCAGGTAATAATACGGTGTCTTCTTCCAAATATAAGGAGTGCCGCCCAGGACAATATCGAGCGCCGTTTCGAGCGGCATATCTTTGAGTGTGCAGGTTACCATCCCCACGACGGTTTCATCGGGGATAATGGTAACGTTCGCCAACGATGCGATACTCTGGAGCACAATGATGATATCCTCATCGACCCAGATGTTACTAATAAGCGTTGCTTCTGCTGGAACAAGTTCGTTTGGTTCTACTACTGTAATAACTTTGTCCTTCTTTTCCAAAAGTTCTGCCAGTGCTCTTTGTATCTCCTCCAAGGGCGATAGCGGTTTGTTAGGCTCAATAATCTCAGGAGTCGTCGCAGGCGGCGCCACCCCAACCCATTCGGGGCCTTCCGGCACAATGGCTCTTGGCTCAATAGGTCCAGGCGTAGGCGTGGGTCTGGGCGCGCGAGGAATTTGCGATACCGGCATATCACCCTTCCAATTTTCCGTAATGGGCTCAGTGTATGGCTTGCTCTGGAACATGAACCCTTCCTTTGACAGCGAAATCTCGCCGGTCCAGTTATAGGGCACTTTAACACTGAATCTGCCCTTAGAGTCGGTCGTAGCGGTGCCTCCACCATTATTTGCTGAGACCTCTACGCCTACGATGGGAGTCCCTCCAACCATCACCACATC
>JAUWBX010000130.1 GCA_030609625.1 Phycisphaerae bacterium | reverse complement strand
GGATGAGCGCACAGTATTAGACTCTCCCCAACTTCAACGCCTCAGGCACATCCACCAGCTTGCCTTAACATACTTAGTTTATCCCGGTGCAACACACCGACGATTCGAGCACTCCTTAGGCGTTATGGAACTTGCAACACGTGTGTTCGATGTTATAACAACACCACCTATCCATGAAAAAATTCGAGACATCATACCCAGTGAGGGTAAGAAAAGGTATTGGCGAAGAGTTCTACGTATGGCTGCCTTGTGCCATGATATTGGTCACTTACCATTCTCACACGCTGCAGAAAAGGAATTATTACCGGAGGGGTGGGATCATGAGCGCCTGACCAAAGAGATTATTCGCAGCTATGAGATGAAAAGACAAACATGGGAACAACTGGAAGTACCAGTCAAAATAGAAGATATAATCAAGGTTGCATTAGGACCAAAAGGAGCTAAAGAACTAATTTTCAATGAATGGGAGACAATACTTTCCGAGATTATCACAGGAGACACATTCGGCGTTGATCGGATGGACTATTTACTGCGTGATTCACTGCATGCGGGCGTTGCGTATGGTAAGTTTGATCATTACCGCCTTATTGATACGTTGCGCATTCTACCCAAAGGAGGTGGCGAAGATGACTCAGATGAACCAACCCTGGGGTTAGATTATGGAGGCGTTCAATCAGCCGAAGCCCTGCTGTGGGCTCGATATTTTATGTTTAGTCAAGTATATTTTCACCCGGTACGACGGATATATGATATCCACTTGAAAGACTTTTTACAAAAATGGCTTGGAAACGGGAAGTTCTCGACCGAGACACAGGTTCATTTAGGAATGACGGATGTTGAGGTATTAGCAGGCCTTCGGAAGGCTAATTCTGATAAAGATCATCCGGCGCACGTTTATGCAAAGCGAATCATCGAAAGAGACCATTTCAAGCTTTTATACTCCCGGAATCCAAACGACCAGGATATAAACCTAACTGCAGGAGCAGCAATCTACGAGGCAACCTGCAAGAAGTACGGCCCAGATTCTGTCAGGTGCGATGAATATAATCCGAAAGATGAAAGCAAATATTTCCCTGTAATCTGTAAAGATAGCAGGGTATTGCAATCCGTTGAGTTATCTGATACACTGTTAAAAGTTCCAGTTGTGAAATCTAATTTTGTATTTATCGACAGAGAACTCCAGCCCAAAGCCCTGAAATGGTTGGAAGAAAATCGTAGTGAAATAATAAAGCCTAAAGAGGAGACCGAAGAATGAAGCGATTACAACGATGTACAGTAATCTTATCTCTTGTAGAGGCACTTTTACAAAAAGACAGTTGGTGCGGTGAGACGCATATCCAGAAAGCTACGTATTTTCTACAAGAATTGTTACGCGTACCTCTTGCTTTCGATTTTATCCTTTATAAGCATGGTCCATTCTCATTCGATCTGAGTGATGAATTGATGGCTATGCGAGCTGATGATATGGTCCAGTTGAAGTCCCGCCCACCCTACGGTCCCAGTATTATACCAGGATCAAACAGCGAGCGACTAAAACAACTCTTTCCCATAACGCTACAAAAGTATAAGGAACGAGTCGAGTTCGTGGCAAAGGAATTAGGTGGCTTTGGAGTAGCTGACCTTGAGCGCACAGCTACAGCTCTCTATGTTACGCTAAAAGATACTACACTTGGCGATGACAAAATAGAGGAGAGAGCATTACTCATCAACAAGCTTAAACCACACATTTCAATAGAAAACGCCCGACTTTCACTCGAAAATGGGAAAGAAATCCGCGAAAAGGCGAAATCCCTGATAGGAATTGGTTGACAATAACATACAGCCGACTGTACGACTACATAAACACAAGAGTATCTTTTATAGACACTTCCCGTTCGAAGTCCTATGACAAAAGCTCATAGTTTCACCAAAACGTATTACGATTCTATCTTTCAATCAATTTAGACCTTTGGTACAATTCGGTTTTCGAAAAAGATAATTCAAAATTGGATGACTTATGGCTTTACCCACAGTAGCAATAATAGGTCGGCCGAATGTTGGTAAGAGTAGTCTGCTCAATGCGCTGGCAGGTGCGATGATAAGTATCGTCGAGCCGACAGCCGGCGTTACGAGAGACCGCGTCAGCACCTTCATCGGAAGAGACGACCACTATTTTGAGCTTATCGATACCGGCGGATACGGAATAGTCGATAGCGACCAGCTAAGCGAGCATATCGAGCAGCAAATCCTCCAGGCGATAGAATCGGCGCAGCTTGTCCTGTTTATGGTCGATATTCGCGATGGCCTGGTGCCGTTAGATAAAACAATAGCCCGGCTTCTGCGCAAGAACGACCTCGACGTCATCGGCGTTGCCAACAAGGCCGACACGGCCAGGATGTTCCCCGCCGCCGGTGAGTTTTCCAAATTAGGTTTCGGCGAATTCCTGTGCGTTTCAGTAAAGAACAATCTAAATAAAGCGGTCCTGCTCGATAAAATCTTCGACAAACTCGCAACTCTGGGGCCGGGAAGGCCGGCAGAGCCGGTTATGAAAGTGGCTATCGTCGGCAAGCGAAACGCCGGCAAAAGCACGCTTGTAAACGCTATGGTCGGCTCCGAGCGGGTAATCGTCAGCGAGACGCCGGGCACTACCAGAGACGCTGTCGATGTGCGGTTCGAAAAAGACGGCAAGACCATCACCGTCATCGACACGGCAGGGATAAGAAAGAAAAACAAAATGGCCGACAGTATTGAGTTCTACAGCTACGTTCGTGTGACGCGGTCTATTCGGCGTGCCGACGTTGTGATGTTTATGATTGATGCTGCCGTGCCCGTCTCGCAGGTCGATAAGAAATTAGCAAAGTTCATCGCTGAAGAATATAAGAGTTGCATAATAGTTATCAATAAATGGGACCTGGCCAAAGATTCGGCTGCCACCGATGACTACGAGCAATATTTGACGAAAATGCTGCCGGGCTTAAGATATGCACCGATAGCCTTTACCACTGCAACCGAAGCAAAGAACGTCCAGAGCGTTCTGGATTTGGCGGCGGAAATCTTCAAGCAAACCACAACGTGGATACCAACCGCCAAATTAAACAAGGCCTTTGAAATTATAAAACAAGAAAAAATCGGCACGGCTAAAAGCAAAAAAAAGGGTTGGCCAAAAATTTATTATGTTACGCAAATCGCTGTTAATCCGGTTACGATACTTATGTTCGTGAACAGGCCGGAACTGTTCGAAGAAAACTATCGCAGATTTATCATAAACCGCCTGCGAACTATACTGCCGATAGAAGAAGTGCCGATAAGACTACTGGCCCGACCGCACAGGAAATAGTGGATAAGAAAAAGTAAATACAAAATACGAGGTATAAGCAATGGATACACTTTTACTTATGCTGGTTTGCGGAGGTGGATATCTGATCGCCTATCATACTTACGGGCGATTTTTGGCTAAGAAGATATTCAAACTCGACAAGAACGCCCCCGTGCCGAGCCGGGAACTTCAAGACGACATCGATTATGTACCCGCCCGTAAGGGGATAATCTTCGGACATCATTATACTTCGATTGCAGGGACAGGGCCGATTGTAGGACCGGCGATAGGAATCATCTGGGGCTGGCTGCCGGCTATCCTCTGGGTGTTCCTCGGATGCATATTTATGGGCGCAGTGCACGATTTAGGGGCGCTCGTAGTCTCGATGCGAAACGAGGGCAAAAGCTTATCAGAAGTCGCCGCTAAGTATATCAATATGCGTGTGCGATTTATATTCTTCGCCGTTGTATTTTTGAGTCTGCTGATTGTTATCGCAATATTCGGCGTCGTGATTGCTACGGTCTTTACCAGATTTCCGGAATCGGTCTTGCCGGTTTGGCTGGAGGTCCCCATAGCTATCGGGCTTGGCTGGGCGGTCTATAAAAAGAGCGCTAATATTACACTTTCAACGATTGTGGCTGTGACCGCGATGTATCTAACCGTCGGTTTAGGGGCGTATATCGAGAGCGTCAGGCCAGGGCTGTTTATGCTGCCGGAGTTTTCATGGCTTCCGGCAACCGGATTATGGGTCATAATCCTGCTGATTTACGCCTGGGTGGCTTCCACACTGCCGGTAACAACGCTCCTACAGCCGAGGGACTACATCAACGCCTGGCAGATGTTTATCGCTATGGGTCTGTTGGTCGGCGGCACGGTGGTCGCTTCATTATCGGGTAACCTGCCTTTGGTGGCACCTGCCGTGAATCTCGACTTGCCGGCTGGTACGCCGCCGATTTGGCCTTTTATGTTCGTGATAATCGCATGCGGTGCCATCAGCGGCTTTCATTCGCTCGTGGCCTCCGGAACAAGTTCAAAACAAGTCTCCAAAGAAACCGACTGTCAGTTTATAGGGTACGGCTCAATGCTGCTCGAAGGCTTCTTGGCGACGCTGGTTCTGGTCTGCGTGGCGGCCGGTATCGGAATGGCTCTAAAGCTCGACAACGGCACAATTCTGACCGGCCAGGCAGCATGGCAGCATCAGTACAGCGCCTGGATAGGAGCTAAGGGTTTGTCCGACAAAATAGCGCCGGTAATCATTGGAGCAGCCAATATGATGGGTAAGTTCGGACTGCCTGAGGCGGTTGGAATTACCCTTATGGGTGTATTCATCGCTTCGTTCGCCGGCACGACCCTTGATACCTCGATGCGAATCCAGCGTTACGTGATAAGTGAATTGGCAACCGACCTGCGAATTCCATTTCTGGCCAACAGATGGGTGGCGACCAGTCTTGCTGTGCTTACAGCGGCGGGGCTGGCTTTCGCCGCGGGTGCAGATGGAACAGGGGCAATGAAACTCTGGCCTTTGTTCGGAAGCGCAAACCAGCTCTTGGCCGCCTTAGCCCTGCTGGTGGTTACACTTTATCTAAAACGCAAGGGCGGACTGAAGTTTATTGTTACCGCCGTGCCGTGTCTGATTATGTTAGTTATTACAAACTGGGCTATGGTCAAAAACGAAATAGATTTTATCAACAAGGCCAACTGGCTTCTTGTTATAATAAGCGGCGGGATTTTTGCATTAGCGTTGTGGATGACCATCGAAACCCTGATAGCCTTTTTCAATCCAACCCAACCGGTGGAGTCTTAGCAGAAGTTAGAGGTATCAACTTGAATCTCGCTTCTGCCGGTTTCTGCAGGGGGTTTAGCTTAATTTCGTTGCTGCGGACGAATTTTTCAGGAAAATTGTAAACCACCTCTCTCTGTTGCTCCTCCTTTTGTGCATCACTGTCAAGAATATACAGCGTCATCTGGAACGGTTGGCTCTCATAAGCAAGCTTGGCCTCCTCAGTAGCTAATATAGTAAAAGGGCGGACCACTTCGTTATAATTGACATCCACTTTGTATTTACCCTGGAGGTTCGCACTAAGTGTGAATCCGAGCTTGGCTTCTTGTATAGGATATTCGCTTAACGAATCCGCTTCAGGCGGCATTTTGATTTCCACCGGTGCGGAGGCCTGCCTTGTCTGATCTTCTGCCAATACGACAAACGGAGTTTTTTTAACGACCGAGTGCCTTGCCTGCTCGATATCCCGGGGCGTCAACTCGACTCGCGCTTTCAGCCTGCTGTCGGCGGGCACAAACATATCAACTTTCGACGACGGCTCAATGCTCGCAACCTCTAAAGGGGCTCCGTTTTCATCGAAACATTCTATATCCAACGCTCTTTCAACAAGCTCAACAACATTAACGTCAATTATCTCCGGCACGCAGGCTTCGACCGTAAGGCCGCTGAGTTCTTTTATCTTCATCTTCTCGCTCTTCTTGATAAAATCCAGAACCTTTAGACTGTGCAGGCCGGTAGTAGTCATTCCTTCACGCTCAGGGTTCAAAAGGAAATCAAGCACCAGTGTGCCGTCATTCAGTCTTCGTCTTACCTCGGCTATTTTGGAGGTCGGACCTTTGAGCTCAATATTGTTAATCGAAACCTTTGCTTTGTCGTTGAAGCTGACCCAGATATTCTTGCTGAAGGCTGCATTTATTGTGGCCTTAGGGACAGTGACATCATCATCCAGTGCCAGGTCAGCCCAGACCCATATCAAGACCGTCAGAAATATCACTACTGTTATCTTGCCGTATTTTATCTTTCCTAACATCATATTTGGTATCACACTTGCCTCTGCGACTCTCGCCACAAAACGAGGCAGCAGCTATCCGGTGCTACTCTGCGAAGTACTTCGCTACGAAGCACGAGTGTTTGCACCTGTGGTTGCCTGCACAGATTACGCAGGCAGCAGGTGCTGTTCAATTCACGAAATCACGTTTGCAAGACGCTTTCTCAACGTAGATTCGTCTATATTGCGAGTGATTTTGCCGTCTTTAGCGAGTGAAATAACGCCGGTTTCCTC
>JAUWBX010000117.1 GCA_030609625.1 Phycisphaerae bacterium | reverse complement strand
AGGCAGCAAGGCAGTTGGTTGCTCACGGCCATATTTATGTAAACGGACACAAAGTGAATGTCAGCGATTATACTATGAAAATAGGCGACAAGATAACAATCAAAGGTTCCGATAAAAGCGTTAAAAAAGTGAAGGAGCAGTTGGAAAGCAACCCGAATTTTACTACACAAACCTGGCTGCAATTAGCTCGGGAAAAACCCGAAGCTACTATTGTCGCATTGCCCGCCCGGGATGATGTCCAGATTCCCGTTGAAGAACAGTTGGTTGTGGAATTCTGCTCGAGATAGCTGCGAAGCAGTTTTAAGTTTTTGGTGTCGAGTTTTGACTTAGCTCAAAACTAAAAATTCAAAACTCAAAACTTATATAGGAGACCTATATGCGAGTTACATGGCGTGGTTTGGAATTGCCGACTCGTGTTGAACGAGACACGATCGTATCGAGCGATAAGTATGGCCGATTCTTTATTGAGCCTTTCGAAAGGGGGTTCGGCACCACTATTGGGAATAGTCTCAGGCGCATATTGCTTTCCTCTTTGGAAGGTAGTGCCGTAACATCCATCAAAATAGGGAGCGTCAGCCATGAATTCAGCTCGATAAAGGGAGTGATGGAGGATGTTACCGATATTGTTTTGAATGTCAAGAGTCTTGTCATTCGGCTCCAGGGTCAGGAACCAAAGACGATGACTGTTTCGGCAAATAAAGCCGGCGTTATAACGGACGCTGATATAGTTGCCGACCCGGCCATTGAAGTGATAAACAATGATATGGTGTTAGCCACTTTGACGGAAAAAGTGAAATTTGAAATGGAAATGGTAGTTGAGAACGGCCGTGGTTATGTGCCGGCTTCCGAACGCATCGCCATCGCTGACAGGTTCGACCAGGAAGTCGGAAGAATAATGCTCGACGCCGTATATTCACCAGTTACAAGAGTACGCTACACAACCGAGGACACCCGCGTGGGCCAGCGGACCAATTATGACAAGCTGATTCTGGAGATTTGGACCAACGGAACAATCACGCCTGAAATGGCGCTGGTGGAGGCCGCTAAAATTTTGCGTAAGCACGTCAATCCGTTCGTCCAGTACTTTGAGCTCGGGGAACAAACCGTCGCTGCCTCTGAGGTTATTGAGGCAGAGCCCCAGGAACAGGTGGTGGACGAGGAATTAACCCAAAAACTCGCTATGCCGATTCAGGAGCTGGAACTCTCAGTAAGAGCAAGCAACTGCCTTGAATCAGCAAAAACCGAAACAGTTGGCGAGCTGGTGAAGATGACGGAAGCTGATTTGCTAAAGATTCGCAGCTTCGGCAAGACTTCTCTGCGAGAAATCAGGAGAAAACTCGCCGACATAGGCTTGTCTTTAGGAATGACCGATATTGATAGTTAGTATCTGTTGCGGAAAACGAAAATCGACGATGTCACCCCTGCCCCTGCTTTCGCAGGGGTAAACTTGTCCCCGCGGAAGCGGGGAGCAGGGGTCCAGAGCGAAAAACTGGATTCCCGCTTTCGCGGGAATGACAAATATGGATACATACGCTTCTAACAGGCGTACTGTTTCCGCAACAGGAACTATTTAATTTTGATGGTTTAGTTTGATAACGTTTGCAGGCAGTAGTGCCGGATTAAGGGGAATTTGAATATATGCGTCATAAAGTAGCAGGACGTCGGTTAAGTCGAACAAAAGAGCATCGTCTGGCTATGCGGCGAAATATGGTCGCTTCGCTCATCCAGCACGAGACGATTTCGACCACAATAGAAAAGGCTAAAGAGGTAAAGCCCTTTGCCGAGAAGTTGATTACATTAGCTAAGAAAGGCACATTGGCAGCCAGACGCCGGGCCATTGCCCTGCTTGGAAATCGCAACATCGTAGATTACGAGGATGGCCAAGCGGTCAAAACCGGCACGGTGATTGGAAAGTTGTTCAGTGAACTTGGTCCCAGATACCTTGATAGGCCTGGCGGTTATACGAGGATTATTCGGCTGTCTTTGAGAAGGTTGGGTGATAACGGCCAGCTTGTTTTGCTGCAGTTCATAGGTGCCGACGAGAGTTCAAAAAAACACGGCAAAACTTCTACCAAAAAACGCTCTCGTAAAAAGCCGGCAAAAAGCACAGAAACCGGGCAGACTACAGAAACCGGCGACCAGACGGGCCAATAATAGCAGATGGTAGGTGGCGGATAGGAAGTAGCGAGAAGTATAAGAGCAAAAAAAACGCAGTTCGTTCCGGCCAAGGCCGTAGCGGGGCACTAAATGTAATACGAGATACGATAGAATGAGCGCTGATGATTGCCTTTTTTGTAAAATGGTAGCCGGGCAGATTCCGGTTGCAAAGATTTACGAAGACGAAGCTGTCCTCTCTTTTTTGGACATTGGCCCCATAAGCGATGGCCATACTTTGGTGATTCCAAAGCAGCACTTTGAAAAGTTACACGATTGTCCGCCTGAGCTTTTAGGCCGGGTCGGTTCACGGCTGGGCAAAATCGCCGGAGCTGTAACTGCCGCGATGAATTCCGACGGCTATAATGTGTTGTGCAATAATGGCAGGGCGGCCGGCCAGCTTATTGAGCATTTGCATTTTCATATAATCCCTCGCAATACCGGCGATGGCCTATTCGGCCAGTGGCCGGCTTACAAGTATGAGCAGGGAAAAATCGAAATAATAGCCGAGAAGATTCGAAAAAATTTGTAATTTGTTTTTGTTCTTCTTGAATAAAACTTTTTTTGCAGTATATATATGTTAATGATCGCGGGGTAGAGCAGTCTGGTAGCTCGTCGGGCCCATAACCCGGAGGTCGCAGGTTCGAATCCTGCCCCCGCTATTAACACCTCAGACCGACACCGGCTGTCCGTTCTGGAGTAAGCATCGGGAAACACAAGTTCGAAAACGGCTGGTTCTTTTTTAGCTACCGTTAAGGTCTGTTTTCGAATAAGCGTGCCGGACATATATATGCTCACTATGAACCGGTAATCACCCTTAACTTTGGCTTTGTCAGTCAATTTCATAGTCAGATTCACCTTGCCCGGCGTGTAAATTGAATCCTGTTTTAACGTCATTTCGAAGAATGACGCACAACGGGGTGTCGTATGTTCGAATATCTGTCCTTCATTAGTTCGCTGCTTGCTCTCCCATTGCCATGACCTTTTGCCTTCACACCACTGCAAGCGTTGGCCAGATTCGGGCCACTTACCATCAAGGCCCACATGAAGGGCGTTGTTGCTGAGGCAAACCGCAAAAAATAAGATGAACTTTTTCCCGAGAAATATGGTATGATATAAATGATTACATTGGAATCGATAGGTAAGAAAGTCCATCGCAGCTAAGGAAAGGGTTCGCCATAGTCCAGAGTGCCGCCATTTAGGAAAGCCAAATGAAGTTTCGAAAATTGTTTTTGGCGTTGTTGCTGATAAACTTGGTATCTCTGGCAGTTTCCGGCGGTCGCTCCGCGCCGCGGCAAAAGAGGGGACGCCAGCTTACGCCGCGGCAAACATATATCCAAGGTAACATAGTTGAGCTGGTCCTATCCTATGATTTCTCCGTCCCGGGAAAAACGCACAGGCTAAGCTTCATTGTCGTACTTCCAAGAACCATACCGGATAGACAGAATATTCTAAGCACAAACTACTCTCCGAAACCCTCAAGGATTTTCAACGAAAACGGAAACCGCTACGCCGAGTTTGTCTTTGTCGAGCCTAACAGGCGGGTAAAAATAGAAATAAGTATCAAAGCCGAATTGTTCAGATATGACCTGCTTACCGCGAGAAAGAAACATGGGAGAGACCATCGTGAAGACCATCAGCTTAGGGATTTTCTAAGGCAGGAAAAGTATATAGAGAAAGATCACGACCAGATACAGGAAATCGCAAACGGCATAGAAGGCCAAACGGAAATGGACATAGTGATAGACATATATGACTATGTCATTGATAATATGGAGTATGCCATGCCCAGCAAAAAAAACCGGGGTGCAGTCAAAGCTCTACAGTCGGCCAAAGGTGACTGTACCGAGTATGCTGATCTGTTCGTTGCTATATGCAGGGCAAAGAACATCCCCGCCAGGGTTGCTACAGGCTATACGGTGGGCTTCAATCCTTCGACTTCGCTCAGGATGGTGAGCCTGTCGAACCATTCTACTTCATCGAAACACAATTGGGTAGAGGTTTATCTGCAAGAGTACGGCTGGGTTCCTTTTGATCCAAGCACGGGCGATATAAAAAACGTCATAATCCGAGGCAGAGTATTTAGCAGCATGAGACCGGTGTACATCTATCTGTCTCACATCCGCAACGATGAGGTACTTGGTAACTATAACTTCGGCATGTATAGGTACTGGGGTGACAAACCCAGACTTAGAGAGTCAATTGAATTCAAGTGATTTGCCCCACCCATCCCAAAAATCCGCTGACATTCCCGCAGTTCGAGAATGGCCTTCGGGTGTAAGAATCCTGGCAACTTGCTGGACAGTCAGTTGCTGGCGAAGAGCCAGATTCTCCAAGATCAAATTGCTTCGGCTGACAAACAAGCCACGAAATAGAAGAAATAGCACTTTGCAGATGTTCATCTTGACCAACTCTTCCTGATTATGGTATCATTTCTGGTAGTTTTTCGAGAGTTGGCAATTGTACGTATAACCCTTGTGAATAAACAAGGACGGAATTTTCAGGAGGGACAAGTATCTGTGGAGTCGCAGAAACACTTTGTCGCACCTGTACCCGCGTTTTCTGTGCGGGCAGCACAGATGCGGGCAGCATTTTGAGGTAGGTGTGTGGTCACGTGAGCTGTTTATGAACCTTCTCGAAGGCACCATTACTTTCTGAACGGCCCACTGCCAAAGAAAAAGAAAGGGATAAGAAAATGTCGTACAAGACAATTCACCTGTACCCGCGTTTTCTGTGCGGGCAGCACAGGTGCGGGCAACGAACGAGTTTGGCTTTGGCTGTGCTTTTGGCGTTTCTGATTGTACCCGTCGGCTGGACTGAGCCTGGAGGCTCTGACTTCTCAGCAAGAGGACGTCGCAGAGACACAGGGCGTGGTGGAATGGAGGCCCCCAAAGCTATTGAGGCCCTAAATGCTTTGGTTGAGAGACTCAAGAAAGGTGAGCAGCCCCAAGACGATGATATCCAGCGCATTGTATCGGGATTAGACTGGCGCACCCGGTCGAGCGATCCTGCGGCACTGCTTGGCAAACTTCGCCTGTTGCAGCAAGTCCGTGGTGATATGGCGTTTCCAACACCTGATAAACCTCTTACGACTGAAGATGGACTCGCCCGTCTTATCACAGCCCTGGAAGTTAGGTGGATGGAAGATATACCGTCAGAGCAGACCAGGGCGCATCCGGCGGCGGTAGCTTTTCCGGGCATAGTGCCTGTCGATGCCGAAAGAATTACACGTAAGATCGTTATTGATACAAACGCGCCGGGGTGGCACAACTTTGGGATATACGGAAATCCGAGAAGCCCGTACTGGCACAGCACAGGCTTGTATGCCCCACCGGGCGAAGTCGTTCTCGTGAAGGCCCCGAAAGGAATGGTCAACAAGGGTCTATGTGTGCGTATTGGTGCTCACAGCGACAAGCTGTGGAGAAGAAGGTCATGGTCGAGGCCTCCTGATATCTGCCGGAGGTTTCCTATTGAGAAATGGAGAACAAAGGCTGCTAATGCCTTTGGCGGTCTTATCTATATTGAAACACCCTTTGACCTTGAGGCCGGAGCGATTCCGCTTACCATTAGCGGCGCAGTTAAGGCGCCGCACTATGTTCTCGGCAAGACCGATGCCAAACAGTGGCGCGAAACGATTCGCTTCTACCCGGCGCCCTGGGCGGAGTTGGAAAGCAGGAAGGTTATCCTGACTCTACCGTCGAAGGTAATACGGACACTGGAGGCCCCGGAAGAGCTGATGAAATTCTGGGACGGCATCATGGATGGGTATGCCGAGCTGCTGGGACGAGACACCGAGCGCCGGCGTGTTGAGCGTTTTGTTTCGGATGTTCAGATAAGCGCAGGCTACATGCACTCTGGTTATCCGCTTATGACGATGCTCGACATTACCACTACAATGGTGGATAAGGAACGTATCATCTCCAACGGACACCACGGAGTATGGGGGCTTTTCCATGAAATCGGGCACAACCATCAGAACAGCCAATGGACCTTCAGGGGAACAACCGAGGTCACAGTGAATTTGTTCTCGCTCTATCTAATGGAAAAGGTATGTGGACTCATTAGCCAGGGCCATCCGAGTATTACGAGGCAGGCAAGAGCGAAAAATACCAAAAAGTATTTGGCGGAAGGTGCGGATTTTGAAAAGTGGAAGCGGAGTCCGTTTCTTGCCTTGTGTATGTATATGCAGATGAAAGAGGCCTTTGGCTGGGACGCATTCAAAAAGGTCTTTGCAGAGTATCGCGACCTCAACGAAGACCAAAGGCCGAAGAGCGATGATGAAAAAAGAGATCAGTGGATGGTACGTTTCTCCCGGACGGTCGGGCGTAACCTCGGCCCGTTCTTCGAAGCTTGGGGAATACCAACCTCGGAAAAGGCAAGAGCCTCCATTGCCGATTTGCCTTTATGGATGCCGGAAGGTTTTCCACCA
>JAUWBX010000441.1 GCA_030609625.1 Phycisphaerae bacterium | reverse complement strand
ACAATCACAGGTGAACTTAGGAATCCGGGCTTTTTCTGGGCATAAACGACATCGCCGATCTTGATTTTGTAGTTTGCCGAAACCAGTTGGACCCTGGCGGAGTTGTTACCGTTACCCTGCATTATCCTGTCCATATTTAATTTTGCTATCTTTACTGCTATTCTGGATGCCGGGTCGGTAATCAGCCTGACCTGGGCTGTGCGGGTGTCCACCTTGGATATGGTTCCGATGATGCTCTCGTTGGCCAAAACAAATTGGTCCTTAGCCAGACCGTCTTTTTGGCCGCGGTTGATAACAAGCTCACTGCGAAATCTATTAACAGAGGCTGCAATGACATTAGCTAACACAAAATCCACACCTTTCCAAACAGGTCTGTCCCGCAGTCCCGACAGCCTTCCAACCTTTTGACGTTCTTGTTTCAACCATTCTGTAATGTTGGCGAGATGGTTATGGAGCCTGTTGTATCTCTCGCGGCTAACGAGGTTTGTAGGCAAGCGCTGTTCCGATGCTATCAATCGGGATGCGGAAAGTGAAATGTTTCTGCCAATACTTAAAGGCCGGCGAAAAATGCGAACAAATCCGAACTGGAATTTATTTGTCAGCTTTCGTGGAGCAAAGAGGAAAATAAGCCCGGCTAACATAAACCAGATAAATAACATTCGTCCGGAGACTTTGGTCACATTCTTCGCCATAGTCGTACTGTGTATTTCGTATCACGCGCGACCGCATTATGAATTATTCCCATCCATGCTCATTATGGTTCATTGTATCCTTCCACAACTCCAGATTTTCCATGTACACGCTGGTACCACGGGCCACCGAGCAGAGGGGGTCATCGACTCTTTTGACTTTCAAGCCGGTTGCATTTGCCAATGCTGTATCCATTCCCCGCAGCAGAGACCCGCCGCCGCAGATGTGTATGCCGTTGTCGATCAGGTCGGCGGACAATTCCGGCTTGGCCTTTTCCAGCGTTGACGCAACTGCATCTATAATCATAGCAATGGGGCCGTGCAGGGCCTCACGGACCTCCTCACTCGTTATAACGATTTTTCTCGGCATGCCCGAGATGGTGTCTCTGCCGGCCACTTCCATCGTCAATTCCTCCTGCAGCGGGACGGCAGAGCCGATTTGTATCTTGACTTTTTCAGCTCGTGCCTCACCGATGAGCAGGTTGTAAGTTTTCTTAAGATGGTTGATTACTGCTTCGTCCATATCGTCGCCGCCGGTGCGGATTGATTCGGAGGCGGCAATATCAGCCAGACTCATTATGGCTACTTCGGTGGTTCCTCCGCCGATATCGACAATCATTGAGGCGGTGGGCTCGGCGATTGGCAGTCGGGCTCCGATTCCCGCCGCCATTGGTTCATCAACCAGATAGACTTTGCGTGCACCTGCACGTTCGGCGGTACCTATAACCGCCTGTCGTTCAACATCGGTTATCCCGCCCGGCACGGCGATTACCACGCGAGGCCTGACAAGTCCTCCCTTGCCGTGTGCTTTCCTGATAAAGTAGCTCAGCATCGCCTCGGTAATTTCAAAGTCGCTGATTACACCATCTTTGAGAGGCCTTATTGCACTGATTGAGCCTGGCGTTTTGCCTAACATCTCCCGTGCAACCACGCCGACGGCTTCGCCGTTGTTCAGGACAACGTTGGTTCCTTTACGAACGGCAACTACCGAGGGTTCATTGAGGACAATACCTTTGTCGCGGATGCAAACCAGGGTAGTGGACGTGCCGAGGTCGATACC
This sequence comes from Phycisphaerae bacterium, assembly GCA_030609625.1. Classification (GTDB taxonomy): domain Bacteria; phylum Planctomycetota; class Phycisphaerae; order Sedimentisphaerales; family Anaerobacaceae; genus NIOZ-UU13. Next base: position 1,198 of record JAUWBX010000441.1, on the reverse strand, counting down.
CATATCCATACTGAACAAGCCTAATATTGAGTCCGTTATCATTTTCGATTCATCCTTAAATTCTTCCCTAAATATTTACTTATCGTGCGCCATCACCTTTCCATTCGTTTGGGTTCACATCTCGATTGGCATTATCAGGATGAGAATTCCTTATCACAATATTTCGTCCTTCGACTCTGCTCAGGACGAACACTGAGCATCGTCGAATGTGTTCGTTGCTCGGAGAACCCGGGACAACGGGCATCCTGCCAAGATGCTAAAGCAACATGTAGTTCGGCTTTACAGAAAAATCACTTTAAGTGGATTTGCCTTTATGTGGATACTTGCCGTGCACTTCGTATTGTGGCATTTCTATAAAACCAGCCGAATTTAAAAGCTCTCAAGTTAACCGATTTGGCTGCAATAATAACCATAACTATCTTATTGACAATAAGATAGGACGGTTTATCATTCACCATATTATTTTGGTAAATGGTTATTGGTTATTGGTTATTGATTATTACCATTTACCACTTACTATTTACCAATTACCAATCACCAGTTATCAGCCAGCTCGATTAGGTCCTATAATAGCCGTAAGAGACAGTGGTCAGAAGACCGAAGACGGAAGTTCTGTCCTCTGTTTTCCATCTTCTGTCTTTGCTACCGCCAGTCGTCAGGGTACCGGATGGATTCAGGCTGAATGTGGAACTTTCTGCTCAGCTCTTCTGCCAGCGATTCTGTCCTTTTTATCTGAAAATCGGTCGGGGTTTTGGTTTTGTCGTCAACTATAACGCAGATACGAATAGTCTGTTTGCTGTAGTGTATGACCGATGATTGTTTTTGCCATTTTTCAGTTGGTAGTATTTGGCCGTCGTGACCGACACGACCGTTGCAGATAACGAAGTGGCAGTTAACCCCGTTAGAGACTTTTTCATTCTGTCCTCTAACGGGGTTAATATGCTCGGGGCCGCCCACATCGCTCGATCCGCCGAAGGCGGACTTAATGTTGCCGGATTCGGGCACGATTACGTAAATCTCGATTCGGCTCCAGCGTCCCGGCGATTGGTCGGCACGAGAAAGGATGGATTTTTTCACAGAGCCCAGACGGTAATAGCGTGAAAGACAAAATGCACCAGCGGATGGAGGATTATGGCCCAGTGCATTTAGAATTATTGCGCCGAGCGTGATTGAAACCCCCAGAACCACAAGAACTTTT
>JAUWBX010000355.1 GCA_030609625.1 Phycisphaerae bacterium | reverse complement strand
ATCTCGAAGGCCAAATCGAAGAAATGGATAAGCAATCAACCGAACAATTAAACGAGGAGATTGTTGATGGAAATAATGTTTAACGATTTAACGGTTAGCTAAGATGGCGGATAACACAAAAAGACAAATAACCAGGCACATCTGTGACCTTTTTGCAAAATGCCCTGAAACAATTAGAGCATCGCGGTGGGCCTGCGTAATCAAGGACGGCAAGCTAACGGTTGTAAGACGTCTTATGGTAATGCCAACCGACATCGTAATAACTGAGAGTCTTCTGGAATCTGGTCAATCCCCATCGGGGCTTTTGATTTATTATGGCGTCTGGAAAAACTGGCGTAAGCTAATTGTAGCCAACATCAAAATATAAGGGGACACTATGCTAAAGGCAAAGGAATTTACGATTGAGTTAGAAAAAATAGATGCAGGTGAAAACCCGCTTCGGTTGGAAGGAGATAATAAAGGTATTGCCGAGTTAGCTGACTCGATTAGCAGGATTGGCCTCATTAACCCTCTCGTGGTGGCTCCTGACGGCAAATATTATCGTCTTATCGCCGGTCATCGCAGGTTTGCTGCATGCAGAAGAGCTGGGCTCAAGGAAGTCGCAGTCCGTATCACTCAAACAGACCAACGAGAAATATGTGAGGTAGCGCTCGCGGAAAACCTGTTCCGAAAAGACCTGAGTCCTATCGAAATGGCTGTGGCCGTAGTAGCTTTGATCAAGGAGGTGGGTATGACCCCTGAGCAAGTTTCGACCGTCTGCAGTCGCCCTATTGCTTGGGTAAAAGAGCAAGAGGAAATTTTAAGCTGGCCGCCTGATGTGCGCGAATTTGTTCACGAAGGTTGGTTGACTGTACCCGCTGCATCGAATCTCGCTCTAATTGAGGATAATATTCATAGAAAGTTCCTGTTAAATCAAGCGAAAGAAACCGGCGCGACTGCCCGGACTACAGCGGACCGGCTTCATGCGTGGCGTACATCACAATCAAGTTCGTTGCAAGACTCCTTATTGCCAGCGGCGCCGATGTTAACGCAATAGACAACCAGGGCCGAACTCCTCTGTGGTAGGCTAAACACAAAGGTCATAAAGAAATCCTGGAACTGCTGCGCAAGCACGGGGCTAAAGAATGACGAACTCGTGACACGAACCTTGAGCATGAACCACGAATCACGGGTCACGGGGCATGAGTCACGAAAGAACGTTCAGCCCCTTTTGGATTGCGTATCGGCGGACGGATTCGATTTCTTCGGGAGTTGGCCGGCGGTTTATTTTCGGATGTGAGGAGGCCTTGTAGCAGGGACGGTACTGGTCCATAACGTTAATGGTAGTTGAAGTGCTAATCTGCCCTGCCAAAAAATCTATAATCTCGAAGCTGCCGGCTAAGTTCTCCGGCAAAACCAAATGTCTGACCAAAAGGCCCCGTGTAGCTAAGCCGTTTCTAACCTCAAGGTCGCCCACCTGCCGATGCATCTCTTTGACAGCAGCGAAATTTACCTCCGGGTAGTCGGGTGCAGCGGAAAGTTCTTCCGCAACTTCGGAGTTTGAATACTTCATATCCGGCATATAAATATCCACGAAACCATCAAGTAATTTGAGCGTTTCGACCAAATCATAGCCGCCGGTATTATAAACTATCGGCAGCGTCAGGCCGTCCTTTTTGGCTAATTCAACAGCAGCCGTGATGGCCGGGATAACGTGGGTAGGAGTAACGAAATTAATATTGCTGCACCCGTAATCTTGCAATTCGAGCATAGATTGAGCTAACTGTTCAATTGTCATCCGGCGTCCGTGACGATGATGGCTGATATCGAAATTCTGACAGAAAACACAGCCTAAGTTACAGCCGGCAAAAAATATAGTACCTGACCCACCGGAGCCGACAAGGACACTCTCCTCGCCGAAATGAGGCCCCACAGAACTGACAATGGGCAAACAAGCGATTCCACAAAAGCCGGTTTCGCCCTTGCTGCGCTCGACTTCGCACGTGCGCGGACAGAGTGTGCAGGGATTCATATCGTCCCACAACTGCCGAACGGGCTTACTAAATGAACCGATATTAGCCGGCAAAAATGTCATAATTTCGTATTGCGTATTGCGTTCGATACACTGCTCATTATAGGTTTATGCAGTACAATTATAGCATAACCCTTTAATTTAACAATTTTTTGCGCGATGCCGGCAGCCTTCCAGAGAAGCTCCTATAGAAAAACTGCTAACCAGGGTGCTGCAAAAGAAAACGAAATAATAAATATTGCAGCATAAAACGCCCATTTATCGCTTGAATTGGGGCCGGTTATATAGTAGAATATTGTTCTGTTGAAAACATGGACTGTCATTCTGAGGCGAAGCCGAAGAATCTCAATTCTTGAGCCATAAAGAGATTCTTCACTCCGCCGTTCGACTACGCTCAGGGCTAAAGGCTGCGCTCCGTTCAGAATGACAGTTTTTGTAACTTTTCAACAGAGCAGTAGAATATCTAAAAATAAGTAGTGATTTTTGAAAAACTTTTTCTAACAGTATAAGGATTATTATCATGAAGAGCCGAAGAGGGTTTACCCCGTTAGAAATAAAAAATTCTAATGGGGCAGGTAAAAGATTTCTAACAGGGTTTACCTTGATAGAACTTTTGGTCGTAATAGCTATTATTGCGCTATTGATGGCGATATTGATGCCAGCACTGGCACGGGTGAAGAAACAGGCACAGTCGGTTTCCTGCCAGGCGAGACTGAGACAATGGGGTCTTATGTTCAAGTTCTACACAGATGACTACGACGGCTATTTCAATGAAGGCTGGGGCGATAATGAGACAACGTTGTGGATGAATGCGCTGCGGCCATACTACAAGGATAACTGGAATATGCTTTTATGCCCGACAGCAACAAGAGTTATGGCAAGCACGGCTGACTGGGGTACGTTTAAGGCCGCGCAGCGCGACGTTGACCTTCCCGGAGGTGGGTCCTACATTTATACCTTCAGCTACAGCATAAATTCCTGGACCAACTATATGCACGGAGACCGTGGCGACCGTAAGGAAGAATGGTTCTGGAAAAATACCCAGAATGTTAAAGGCGCAAATAAAATACCGGTGTTCGGCGACGCCACATGGCATGACGCCTGGCCACGGCACACAGACCAGCCGGCTCCGCATATGGATGCTTTCGGGATAGGCAACCAGGGCGTATCGGGGGAAATGAACCATTTTTGCATCGACCGGCACAACGGGTTTGTTAATATGCTCTTTATGGACTGGTCCATCAGAAGTGTAGGGCTCAAGGAAAACTGGACATTGAAGTGGCATCGTGCGTTTGATACAATGGGCCCGTTCACAAGAGCCGGCGGTATCCAGCCAGAAGACTGGCCAACATGGCTGAGACGTTATAAAGATTACTAACAAAATAACTGCTGCATAAAAAAGCCAATCTCTCGGGGCTGCGTTTTCTTGCTGGTCAGTGATTTTTCGCAAAACTTATCAGTTGACATTAGAAGGAGTGTTACGGTGAGCAATCGAAGAGGATTTACCCCGTTAGAAATGAGTCGAATTAAGAAAGTGCAAGGGCCTCGTGCGGCATTTCTAACGGGGTTTACCTTAATAGAACTTTTGGTAGTTATCGCTATTATTGCACTGTTGATGGCGATATTGATGCCCGCACTGGCACGGGTGAAGGGACAGGCGCAAAAGGTTAGCTGCCAGGCGAGACTGAGGGAGTGGGGCCTTATGTTCAAGTTCTACACAGATGACTACGACGGCTACTTCAGTAACAGGGACGTCAGTGGGGGCAGGTGGATGACTGCAATGCAGCCGTACTACAAGGATAATGCGA
>JAUWBX010000461.1 GCA_030609625.1 Phycisphaerae bacterium | reverse complement strand
GGTCTTACGATACTTTCTGTTTCCTACTTCACCTATTTAGCCGAAAGAAATCCGGCACGCTTCCCCGACCTCGCCGGGGCAATGGGAGAAAATATTGACGACCTCCCGGAGAAGGATATATCTATGGCATTTATCACCGGGTTAAAGAAGCTCATCAAAAATGTAGGCCTTGAAAAAGAAAAGCTCTCCGATTTTGGGATTAAGCGAAACCAGTTGAGAACTTTTGCTGAAAACTCCTTTTATACGATGGGCAGTCTTTACGATATAACGCCGGTCGAGTTAACATTGGACGACGTTGTTGCCATTTATGAAAATGCATACTCATGATGCTTGACGAAGACAGTTGCCTTTCTCACTCAAGTATGATATTATACGACATAGCAAAAATGCTGGAACTTGGTAAGACCAATGGTAAATGGGAAATCCCCGTTGAGATTAACAAAGGAAGCACCCGGAAAGGAGCTAAAAATGAACCGCATTGTATTACTGTTAGCTGTGACGTTGGCCATTGTATCGTCATCCCTCCCAATATGTAGTGCCGCCGAGGCGATTGAGCTAAAGGAAAAGGTCATGCTTTTCGACGGCAAGAGCTTTGACGGCTGGTTTCGGTATCTGAGAAATGGTCAGGGCAACGTGGATGAGACCTGGACAATCAAGCCGAAAAGTGTTCTCGCCTGTGTGGGTAAGCCGGCTGGCTACATCCGCACAGTCAAGGCATACAAGAACTACAAGTTTCACATCGAGTACCGCTGGCCGGGTCGGCCTGGGAACAACGGGATTCTTGTCCATATGGTCGGCGAAGACCACGTGTGGCCCAAAAGCCTGGAGTGCCAGGGTGGGTATCGCAACCAGGGTGATTTCTGGGAGATCGGCGGCTTGGAGTTCAACGAGCACAAGAGTGGTGGGCATCGCGTCCGGGGAAGACGGGTCACCAAGTATGGTGAGCACAACGAGAAAAAACCCGGGCAGTGGAACGTTTACGAGGTATGGTGTGTCGGCGGGACCGTCCGGCCGTACGTGAATGGCAAGCTCATGAACGAGGCTACTGACTGCTCGGTGACAGAAGGAAAGATATGCCTCCAGAGCGAAGGTGCCTCTATCGAATTTAGAAACATCTACATCGAGCCGGCAACAGACAAGCCTTGGCCGGTTAGGCCCATCAAGAAAACCATCCTGTTTAACGGCAGGGACCTCGACGGCTGGGTTCGCTTCATTCCCAATGACAAAGCCGACGCCAAGAAGGAGTGGACAGTTGACAAGGTCTGGTCGGTTCGTAATGGTGTTATTCGATGCCAGGGCAAACCCAATGGCTATATCCGCACGGTTGAAAGCTACGCCAACTACAAGCTGCACCTCGAATGGCGCTGGCCGGGAAAGCCGACAAATAGCGGGGTGCTGCTGCACCGCGCAGGTATCGATCGCCTCTGGCCCAAGTGTGTGGAGGCGCAACTGATGCATAAAAACGCAGGGGATTTCTGGTTGATGAACCATTCAAAGATTAAAGTTAACGGTCAGCAAATAGAATTAAAAGACTACCCCAACGCTAAGAAGAAGCATCCCTCGAACGAGAAACCCCTCGGAGAGTGGAACTCTTATGATATTGTCTGTGACGGCAGGACGGTTACGCTTTTCGTCAATGGCCTGCTTCAGAATAAGGGTACCGATAGCAATCCTTCGCACGGCCCAATCTGCCTGCAAAGTGAAGGCGGCCCTATCGAGTTTCGCAATGTCTATCTGGAACCGATTCCTAAGAAATAATATCCTGAACAGTTAGCCAAAATCCTCAAGTTTGATGCTCACGCGTATAATTGTTGAGTTTTCCTGGTAAACTTGGCATACTAAGACAAGGAATACTGTGGCGCGGCCATTTGTCTTAGATCAGAAATTTCGCTCATTATGTCAATGGATAGAAGCGAGGCGTATCATGAAAAGCCCTTTACCATCATGCACTAAAATCCTGTTTGTTACCGTAGTATGGTTCGCAATTATCTCGCCGGTTAAAGCAGATGTTTCCATCGCATATCGAACAGATTGCGCCCAATTGAATTTTGCCGTTGCCAGGCTGGGACAGGCCTTGCGCAAGGCAAATGAGACGCCGGTAGTCTATGACCTTGCAGACCTCGGTGATAAGGACATTTTTATTGTGGCTGACGAAACAGAGGCGGTCTTCTCCACAGGACACCTCACGGTGCTGCCCGGCGCAGCCCAGAAACCTTCAATCAACCCCCTGATAAAACAGGACGGTTTTCAGATTGCAAGATTACGCTCCGGCAACAAGGCTGTCATCTGTGTCATTGCTCGCGATGAGACAGGAGCAATGTATGGAACGCTTGATTTAGCCGAGCAGATTCAGATGAATAACGGCCTGAGAGATGTTGAGGAGAAGCTTTCCAATCCACGTTTTGCGTTTCGTGCAATCAAGTTCAATCTGCCCTGGTCGTCCTATCGGCCCAACGAAAACCCGGCCATGAACCTACACACTCAGACCTGCCGGGACCTGAATTTTTGGCGCCGTTTCCTGGATATGATGGCCGAGAACCGCTTCAACGCACTTTCGTTGTGGAATCTGCACCCTTTCACATACATGATTCGCCCAAAGGGTTTTCCCGAGGCATGCCCTTTCTCGGATAGGGAACTTGCCCAATGGCAGCGATTCTGGCGTCGGCTCTTCAGTATGGCGAAGGACCGTGGGATAGAAACCTATATCGTAAACTGGAACATTGTGGTTTCACCTAAATTCGCCAAAGCGCATGGTGTAAAGAAAGAAAC
>JAUWBX010000481.1 GCA_030609625.1 Phycisphaerae bacterium | reverse complement strand
GCAAGTCTTCAACCGGTTGTTTCTCGGCTTTTGTCGGAGCAGCTCCCGAGTCTTCGAGCTTTCCGGTGCGTGGTTTTCCAGACCTGGCCACGGCTCGTCCTGTTAAAGCAGTACCTGCCGCCAGCAACAGAAATGGTATTCGAGGCAGGCCGGGCACAAGGGCCAGCGAAGCAATGATGAAGGATGCTATCGTCAGTGGCGCACTTGTCTTAAGAAACTGTCTGCTAAGGTCCTGGCCAACACTATACTTCGAGGAAATTTTGGTTACGAGAAAACCTGAACTTATGGAGATTATCATCGATGGTAACTGGCTGACAAGTCCGTCTCCAATGGAAAGAATCGAATAAGTCCTTATGGCACCGGCAACCGTCATACCGCGTGAGTATCCCATAGCTATGCCGCCGATGAGGTTAATAGCAGTGATTATGATTCCGGCCTTTGCATCGCCTCGAATGAATTTGCTGGCACCATCCATAGCCCCGTAGAATTCACTTTCTTTGACAATTTTAGTCCTTCGTTCGTTTGCCTGTGCTTCGGTAATCATCCCTGCGTTAAGGTCTGCGTCAATCGCCATTTGCTTACCCGGCATAGCATCAAGAGTAAAGCGAGCAGACACTTCACTTATTCGCTCAGCGCCTTTTGTGATTACTATGAATTGTATAACAACAAGGATTAGGAAGATTACCACTCCGACGACGATACTACCGCCTGCAACGAAATCGCCGAAAGTCTGGATGATTTCCCCGGCATCGCCCTGTAAAAGTATCAATCTGGTAGAGGCTACATTAAGAGAAAGTCGAAACAGTGTTACGAAAAGAAGTAGTGAAGGAAAGGTCGATAATTCGAGTGCCTCTTTTGACATGAGAGTAATTATCAAAACAGCTACAGCCAACGATATACTGCAAGTCAGAAGTACATCCAACACTGGTGTTGGAAGCCGGATTAGAAGGGTGGCAAGTACCGTCACCAGACCAACAGCCAAAATAATATCGCTGTGTGATATGAACGGGTTATTGAATGAGTCTGACCCTAGTGCTCTTGGTTTATTTGATTGTACAGAACCTACCATCACAATTGTTTCCCGCGAAGCGGGGTCCCTTTCTTCTCAATCTCATCCCCCGGCAGCATCATCACCAAGGCCAAGAATCTGTTTTATCTTGACGGCGAACCGGCCGTCCACGACCACAACGCTTCCCGTGGCGAACCTTGTGTCCCTGAGGTACAAGTCTGCCGGCTCATCAATAGATTTATCAAGCTCTAATACTGAGCCAGGTCCAAGCTGTAAAAGCCGCCGAACAGGTATCTCTGTTTGTCCAATAGCAACAGCAACAGCTATATTCACATCCAGTAAAAGGTCGATACTACCATCGGCACCTGTGTCGCCAGTCGCATTAGCTTCGGAAAATTCGACAGATTGCGCCTCCGTTTTAGAATCTGCCTGCTCAGCTTCAACCGTCTCTGCCATATTTTGATTTCCTTAAAAATTGGTTATTGGTTAATTAACCACTGACCATTTACCCTGCACCACCAAGCAGTTCTGTAATTACCAGTGCGTGCTTGCCGGCTAATTTTGCAGGTCGACCGAGAAGAGCCGTTCGGCCGCTTGTTATCAATTCGATAGGTTCATTAACTTTTTTATCAAGTAATAATATGTCGCCCACCTCAAGACTCATTATCTCTTCAAGAGTAAGCATCGTAGAAGCCAGTTGGGCTGTAATACACACGGGCATTTGCTGCATATGGCCAAGGATTGCTTTTGAAATATCTTCGGCAGAGAATCCTCCAACAGCCTGTTCGGCTTTGCCCACAGCAGTTTCCAACTCGCTGCAGAGGGTTAAAATGTAAGCTTCAGAGCTTTTTTCCTGGTCGGTTTTCTTGACGTCAAAAGTAATCTTGCAGAGTTCTTCCGTGCCTTTTAGTTCGAGAGGAAAGAATCTTCGGACAATATTCCTGGCCGGCTGGAAGTCCCAAATTTTCTGAGAAAACGCCTCAATAAGGGCAGATAGCAGGTCCGACAAAAGCGATTCTTCCAATTGCGATAAATCCCTTCCTGAATCCTCTTCTTCGGATTCAGGGTCACCAAGTAATTGTGTCGCCCAGATGAATGCAGTTTTGGTGGGTATGCTAATGAGTCCACAGGGATGGCTCTGGTCGGTGCCGAAAGCAAGATAATAATCATCCTGCCCACTCTCCATTGCCTGGTCAATAAGCTCAGCAGCGAAGTGCTGCTTTGTCGAAGCAACTGTGACATCGAACTCGCTGTGGCAAAAGTCAACGAATTTTACGGTTATCGTTTTCGCTACCTTTTTTGTGAAATTGTCGAGTTTATTGAGCTGCTTGCGATCAAAATAGTGAGGCTTGTTCCAATTGTACTCCGTCGCCTCTATACCTGTAGTATCTTCCATTGGGCCGGACCCAACGGCAATTAGGAGCTGTTGTATTTTTTCCTTGCTTAAATTGTTAGCTGCTCTGCTCATTGGACTGCGAATTCCTTAAATAGAATGCGCTTGACTTTGGGTTTGGAATCAGGAAAAAGCTTTTCGTT
>JAUWBX010000379.1 GCA_030609625.1 Phycisphaerae bacterium | reverse complement strand
AGGCAAAAATGGACGGGCGCTCCTTCCTGCCGCTGCTGCGTGACGAGTCGATTACCTGGCGCGACCACATTCTTTACGAGTACTACTGGGAGTGGAACTTCCCCGCCACACCGACGGTGTTTGCCATTCGCACCGAGCGGTACAAGTACATCTTCTATCACGGTGTGTGGGACCACGATGGGTTCTACGACCTGCGGACCGATCCGCACGAACGGCACAACCTCATCAACGTCCCAGCTTACCGCGAGCGTATCGCGGTGATGAAGAAGCGGCTCTTCGATGAGCTTGAAGCCGGCGGCGGGCTGGATGTCCCCATACGCCGTCCCCTGGGCGAGCGCCTCGACCAGCGCAAAAACAAACGCTGAATTCCCTCCTGATAATTTACTATTTGCTATTTAGTTACTGTTGCGGAAACAGTATTTGTCATTCCCGCCCCGCATCAAAGTGCGGGATAAACTCCAGCGGGAATCCAGCTTTTTCGCTCTGGACCCCTGCTTCCGCAGGGGTGACATTGCCAGTTTCGGCTTTCCGCAACAGATACTATTTACTCAACTTGACTGACTTTCAAACTGTCATGCTGAGCGAAGCGAAGCATCTGGCCTTAGAACAAGGTTTTGTCCCATTGCGAGTGTGAGATTCTTCGCTGCGCTCAGAATGACAAGTTAAGTATTTACTATTGATATAGTTCATGAAGCATTTTGACGGCACGTTTGACAACGATATCGGCTGCTTGAGGTGCGAAGCGACTGCTTCTGATTTCGTATCCTCCTTCTATGTACAGATGCTCCGGCGGAAGATAACCGGCTGCACCGTTGCAGTGCGTAATCACAAAAGTATGCTTATATGGTGAAGCAGCTTTAATTGCCATACCGATTTCCGTCAGAATCTCGCCGCCAAGACCTATAAAGGCAATGTCACCCACCCGTGCGGCAGTTATATTCAGCGGGGTAGGAGGACAACCTTTTTTAATGGTAGTTTCATTTCGTGGTTTACCCGGAAGCTCAAGCGTTACAAAAGCGGTTGCAATTTCGCCGCCACCGGAAACTTTTCCAATATTGCGGAAAACATGTACTACCTCCTCACCCAACATTGTCCCTAATAGTACCGGCTCGGGAATCCAGCCCGGTTCAGTGTTGAATTCAGGAAGCACTCTAAACCACGGGTCGATATTGCCGGATGCACCTGCAAACCCGGCAGTAACTATATCGTCACCAAGAATCTTCTCAACAAACTGTTCAGCTAATCCGAGGACATCGCCACTGATTGTATAATTCTTACCTCCTAAGCAGGTAGCGTGGGTCGCGTAATCAAATAGTGCGGCAATTGTCCTGCCGTCAGCGCCGTCAGGCGTCCTCCGTAAGGAGTCCTTAGGACTGCGGAGTTTTGTCATTTTCACTACCAAAACCTCTTTGTCGGTAGGGCCATAGGGATTGCGTCCGAGTCTTATTGAACTGTTTCCTGAGCTATCGAATTTCAGCTCACGTCGATTCATACCGACTGGGGAATATCCGATGCCTGCACCGATATTTACCGGCCCCATATTACTCGATGCTTTGCGAATTACTTCTATCAGCTTAACTTTTAAGCGTTTTGTATATTCGAGATTATTCGGGTGCCCTTTTTCCTTGTCTATAGTCAAGCTTGGCCCGGCGTGTGTATGTATAGCGCTGAGAAAAAGTTCGGACGGCTCAAGCTGGAACTCATCTAAAATAACTTTCCGCATATACTCAGCCGTTCCATCATAAAAGCCTATCAAATCGGTTGAAACCAGCACGAGCCGTTTACCTTTATTTCCAAATACGACAACTCGGGCGGATAAAGGGTCGTGTACGCCCGTAGATAAGCCTGTACGGCTGGAATAGCCGGCCATCTTAACAGGTTTTTTCGGTGTTATGTCAACCTTTGCGGTACCGGCATGCAGTCCTGGGGACTCCGCCGGAAGGCGTCCCCAAGCGGATTTGCGGAGAACACTTCTACTTTCCTTAGATTGGACGGATGAAGTTGCAGGAAAAAGACCAATAGCAAGAACTGTGACGATTACGATAATTCGCTTGAGTGAAAAGACAGATACTTTTTTCATGGCAAACCTCCTTTAATACAATTCCTGTAAGCGTTCAGGCGGATTTGGCTAAATGGTGCCCGGTGTTTACTAACGATGGAGCAGGAATGCCATCCAAATGACAACGACATGCATCACGCAAATATTCAATAATGCTTCGCCCCTGCAAGCGGCAGGTCGCACACACCGTCAGTATGCGCTCCACATAACGCGCACCGCGTTCGCTCTGTGTGCCGAAGCTGCTCTTACGCCACAATACACCCTGACGCACAATTCTTTCAGCAAAGTTGTTGGTTGGCTCCACTCTTTGATCCTGCACAAATGTCCACAGATACTTCTTGTGTTTAAGGATTTCACGGCACTTACCGCCCATCTTGCCGTCAAAGTTCGCACCGGCTTTCAACAACGACTCAACACGCTTTTGAAGTTCAGGCATTCTGCGTTGAAACGTTTCCCATTGCAACGTACCGTCACGAACCCGCTTTCGCAGTTTCAATATTTTCTTTGCCAAACCATGAAGATCTTCGCCTATCTTGCCTATCGTACCTTTGGCTTCACTTATCGCCTTGAAATCCCGTTTCAAATGCGCCCAGCATATCTGGCGAATCAATGTGTAAAAATTGTAGGCATTATAACGATCAGTTACCAGCTTGCCCGCAAAGCCGCCTATCAGTTTGCGGGCTGCTTGCTGGTTGCGGTTGGCATGAACCATAAAAAACGCTGCTGTGGCACAACAGAAAGCCCACAACCAGCCCTTCTGCTTATTACCTCGAGGCCAGCCGGTTTCATCGGCATGTCCTACATCCTGTTCTCTGACATGTTCGGCAGCTTCATTGTACGGCTGTTCCAGTACATCGGTCAGTTGAGCCTCGCAATTACTCAGACCGCCAAGACTCATCGGCACCAAAAACACCTCGTTGAGCATCGCAAGTGCCTTGCGTTTACTGGTATTGAGAACGCCAGTCAGTATGCCAACTACAGACAATGTACCTGGACCAAAATGTTTACGCTTCAGCCCATCCGGCAAAGATTGATAGATAAGCTCCCCGCAATCTTTGCATCGATATATGTGCTGAACATACTCGGTGACTTGCGGCTCTATGGGCGGTATATCAACAACCTGATGACGCAAAGGTTCTTCGCTGGTCTCTTCAAGATTTTTGCTGCCGCAAGTGCATATTTCGGGTTTGAGATGAAAATGTTTTTTTACAAACTCCTGCGGCAAAAGCTCTCGCAGGTGCGGTTCATGCCCTTTTCTTGCTCCGCGTTTTTTACGCCGGCGCTTCGGCAATACGACGGACATTCCGGGCGGATTCGTGGATGGCGGTTTAGAGGAATTCCGGGAGTTCATCCCCAACAGCCGTTCAAGCTCTTCTATACGCTTTTTCAATTGGATAATTTCCTCTTCCAATTGCTTTATATATGCGTCTTTGTCCATAAAATCTTTATCGGACAAAAACAACGTTTTGCTAAAGTTTACCTCTGTTCCCCAAAATTGGGTGAACGCTTACCTTTATTTTATACTTGGGAGATCGTAATAAAAAATC
>JAUWBX010000025.1 GCA_030609625.1 Phycisphaerae bacterium | reverse complement strand
TGGGTGAGTTTAGTTAGTGGGCTGGAGGTATTATCTGTGTTCAGGGCTTCGATAGTCTGGTTCTGGATTCGTCCAGCTCGTTTTAGCCGCCATGAGAGAGTGATAATGCGTTCTGCGAGCATAGATTCCATAGGGCTGGCCGGGGCCAGCTCACTCAGCATCCGTTCGCGGTAGAGGTCGAAGTCGGCCTGGCTTTCTGAGCTGATTATGGTCTGCCGGGCGGAAAGGCCGTGTTGGACGGCATTTTGTGAGACGGCGGCCTTGCCTTGACTGCTGCGTGGGCCTGTGGATTTTTGTGCGTTACGCTGGTTGGCGAGTATTTGGGCTTCGGTAGCCATGAGGAACTCCTTCTGATTTACTATTTACTATTGATTCCCGAGGTGTCGGGATCTCCGATATTTACTATTGACGAATCACGAATCTGGGCCTGCTGGGTGCCTTATAGGCACGTAAGTAACTGGCCGCTTTTTGCCGGAGGCGAAAAAAGCAGCCCCCGGCCCCCGACAGAAAAGCAAGTGAGCTAACATCGAGGGTAAACTCAAAAGCAAGTAAGCGCACACCGGGGGTAAACTCAGGGAGTAAACCCCATTAGAGTATAAGGCACTCTAACGGGGCAAGGCACTCCCTCTATAATTAGAGCTACCTGCACGTTTGATGCGAAAAAATACCTCGAATATCGATTCGTGATTCTCGTAACTCAATGTCAGCAAAGCAGTTAAAAATTTTTTGAAAAATTTGATTTTTGCTCTGAGGTATCAGCGTTTTTGGTCGAAAAAACGTGGATATTTTACCTATTTTAACGCCACGGATACCCGCCCGTTCGACTTCGCACCTTGGGCACAAGCTCCCCCCTTCGCTAAAGCTACGGAGGGCAGGCAGGGCAGGCTCTGCGCGGGCACAAGTTTCACGGATACCTATTACCTAAGGCACAGGGGCGTAAATTGCACGGATTCTTGAGTGGATTAGAGATTAGAGAATTAGAGGATTGGGGAATTGGTTAAAAAGGCAAGATTTAGAAAATTAAAATTCAAAATGTAAATAGCAAAATTACAAATCATAACTCAAAAAGTCTGGATTCCTGCTCCTTCGACTCCGCTCAGGACAGGTTCCGCAGGAATGACAACGTCGTCCCTTCGACAAGCTCAGGACAGGCGTGCCGACGACGGCTAAACAAGGATCCCGCAATAACCCCCGACAGTGCCGGGGGCTAACAGGCATTGAGGCGAGGGAGGGGGCGGTCCTGTGTGGCCGCGATAGCAAATTAGGACAACCACGTGACAAATCAGGGCAACCACATGGGGTTGCCCCTACGTTTTCTCGGTTGCCTTTTGTTTTGGCCAATGTATCTGTATCATAATGGCTAATACGATGTTCCTTGAACATCCCAAAAATTTTTTAAAAAAAGGTTTGACTTACGCAGCTGATTATAGTACTGATTATAGTAACTGTTTTGTTTTGCGATTACAAAAGTTAGTGATGTGGCAAGAGATTATTCGGAAAAGCTCTAAACTCGACTTTTGCCATTTTATCATAACTTGTTGTATCTACGGCACTTACAGCAACCGTTTTTGCCTTGCCGTGCTTAATCGTAAGTATCTGTGCCGCAAGGACTTATGCAGTCAGACAGAGTCAAAATGGCAAAAGGCAAAAGTCGAGCTAATATTAGGCAAACGCGAAATAGTACTGCTTGTTGTCGGCAGGAATTAACTTAGACCCTTAAAGGGTAGTAAATTCCCGTGTGTAAAATCATAAACTATTACTGTAAAGCTATTTACCCGCGCACAAGCGGGAATTTTCAATCGAGAGCACAATAATTTTTTTTGTTGGATGCTGTGATAATTTTCACAATATTTGTGAATGTTATCACAAGAACAATGTCTCATGAGTGATAAGCGAAAAATCGCGGAAGCAGTTATTACTCGGCTATCAATCTATAACCGCGCTCTTGGTGAGATAGGAAAAGAAGGGTTGGAGATTATTTCCTCCGATGAACTGGGAAATAGAATAGGTTATAGTGCGGCCCAGATTCGGAAAGATTTATCCTGTTTTGGTGAATTTGGTGAAGTAGGAAAAGGTTACTTTGTTCAAGATTTAAGAGATGTTATTTCACACATATTAGGAGTTGACAGGAAGTGGAATGTGGCATTGGCAGGCGCAGGTCATCTTGGTTCGGCCTTGCTTGCTTATCCGGGATTCAAGCAGTGGGGATTCAATATTGTGGCTGTTTTTGATAATGACCTTGCCAAGATTGGGAAAAAATGGGAAAGCATAGTTATACAAGATATATCCGAGCTGGCGAAAACAGTTAAGGAGCAAGACATAAGAATCGGGGCTATCGCGGTGCCTCCTCAAGTTTCTCAAGAGATTGTCGATATGTTTACCTCCTGCGGGATAAGGGCAATCTTGAACTTTGCCACGGCCAGTATTACTGTTCCCGAAGGTGTGAAACTACGCAATGTTGACCTGGCCACGGAGTTAGAGTGTCTGTCTTACTTCTTAACGAATGAGGCAGAGGTGAGGTCTGAGGTTTTGGGGAAGATAAAGAATAGTAGTGGTGAGGGAGGCTAAAGCAGGTGGAAATTAGTACTAAAACTGGCGGGAAAGAGAGAATCGACCCGAACTTTGTTGATGTAGTTGAGCAAAGAAGCGGTAAGCAACTGCAGCAGTGTTATCAGTGCTTCAAATGCTCCGCAGGCTGTCCTGTGGCCTTTGCGATGGATTGGGCCCCGAACCAGATTATCAGGATGATTCAACTGGGACTGCGGGATAAAGTTCTTTCCAGCACGACTATTTGGATCTGTGCAGCTTGTGAAGCTTGTGTTACGAGATGTCCCAATGAGGTGGATTTGCCTGTCTTTATGGACACCTTAAAGACGATGGCCATTGAGGAGGGGATAAATAGTGAAGCAGCGCATATCACTACCTTTCATCGGGTTTTCCTTAGTTGCATTCGAGAGTACGGCCGGCTGCATGAAATATCGCTCTTAGCCGCTTATAAGGTATTGAGTCTGAATATGTTTAAGGAAGATATGGTACTGGGGGCGCTGATGTTCGCGAAAGGCAAACTCAGAATTTTGCCCACCAGAATAGAAAATATTGACGAGATTGAGCAAATATTCGAAACTTTTGGTACGAACCCCGTTAGAAGTCAACGACTTACTTCTAATGGGGAGAAGAAGGGTTAGACATTGAAACTTTCTTATTTTCCAGGTTGTTCGCTTGACGGTACTGCGAAAGAATATGGACTCTCCACCGAAGCGATTTGTGAGCGGTTGGGTGTTGAACTTGTAGAGCTGCCCGACTGGAATTGCTGCGGCGCCAGTTCGGGTCATTGTACTAACCGCCTTCTTGACCAGGCTTTAGGTTCGCGCAACCTTTTCATCGCGGACCGAGCGGGGCTGGATTTGGCGGTTGCATGCGCGGCCTGCTTCACTCGGTTCAAAAACGCCGCTGTTGCATTAAAGGAGGACAAGGATTTCCGCCAGAAGATGCAGGAGATAATGAAGAGTCCGTACAAGGGGAATTTTGAGATTAAGCATCTGCTGGATGTTGTTTGTAATACTATCGGGTTGGCGACGATAAAGGAAAATATTCGGAAGCCTCTTAAAGGTTTGAAGACAGTTGCATATTACGGGTGCGTAATCGTTCGGCCGCACGAACTTACCCAGTTTGATGATGAGGAGCGACCCCGTTCGCTTGACAATTTAATGGAAGCGATGGGCACCGAGTGCCTTGCGTGGTCTTACAGAACAGAATGCTGCGGAGCGAGCCTGGCCCTGACGACGCCAAGTATCGTGATGAATCTTTGTGATAACCTTGTAGATATGGCAAGGGAAGCGGGAGCGGATTGCATCGTTACGGCCTGCCCGCTGTGCCTGGCGAACCTGGATATGCAGCCGAAGAAAGAGAAGCGTATGCCGGTTTTTTACTTCACAGAATTATTAGGGTTAGCTCTCGGCCTTGACGCCAAGCCCTGGTTTAGGAGACATATTACGAATCCAATGCCGTTGTTGGAATCACTGAATCTGGTGAGTGCATAATGAAGAAAGACAATAAAGTAGGAGCAGTTCTCGTCGTTGGAGCAGGCATCGGAGGGATTCAGGCTTCCCTGGACCTTGCTGATTCCGGCTACAAGGTATATTTGATGGACAAAAGTGCCGCTATTGGCGGGACAATGGCCCAATTGGATAAGACCTTTCCCACCAACGACTGTTCCATGTGTATTCTGGCACCTAAACTTGTTGATGCCGGCAGGCACGAAAATATTCAAATTATTACCAAAGGCGAAGTTAAAGACTTATCAGGCTCGCCGGGTAATATGAAAGTACTGGTCAAAAAATCACCGCGATATGTTATCGAGGACAAGTGTACCGGTTGTGGAATTTGCTGGAACAATTGTCCTGTGCGAAACAAACCTCAGATTGATGAGGAAATACGGGAAGTAAAATTAGAGGATGAATATCGGGACCCGCTCGGTGAAATCATGGATAGACACAAAGGCGGCAGTGAGATTCTATTGCCTTTGCTTGAGGATATTAATGTCGAATTTCGTTACTTGCCCAAGAGCGTGTTGAAGTATGTTTCTTTTAAGTTAGATATTCCGCTTAGCCATATATATAATTTGGCCACTTTTTATAATGCTTTTAGTCTGACCCCTCGCGGTAAATATGTCATTAGTGTTTGTGAAGGCACAGCTTGTCATGTGAAGGGTGGTCACAGGATATTAGAAAGAATAGAGAAGGAATTGGGCATAAAAGCCGGCGAGAATACTGAAGATCTTCATTTCACTCTTGAATCTGTGCGTTGTCTTGGTTGTTGTGGGTTGGCGCCGGTGGTTACTGTTAATGCCGATTTGCATGGTAAGATGACACAATCAAAAGTTGCCCAGTTAGTTGGAAGATATCGGGAACAATAAAAATGCCTAAACTGAAGCCGGAAGACTTGAAAAAGATCAGCGAGAAGATGAGGAAGATGAGAATTCTGCGTGAAGGTACAGCCCGAGTTTGGATTACGATACATATGGGTACCTGTGGAATAGCTGCCGGCGCCCGGGATGTGATGAATACCCTTCTCGCAGAGCTTGCAAAAAGAGATGTTAAGGATGTTGTTATTGTTACTGCTGATTGTGCAGGGCTTTGCCGCCAGGAACCCATGGCTATAGTAGAGATAATTGGACAAGCTCCTGTTAAATATATCAATCTTAATGAAGAGAAAATTAAAAGAATTCTGTCCGAGCATGTACTGGAAGGAAAGGTGGTTGCCGAATATGTATCGGATATTTGAAGTGAGTAATTGCCGTAGTTGGATTAGACAGTGAGAAATTAAAAGCCCCAAGAGGCTTAATAAAGCTGGTTAATAATCAGAAAAATTAGAAAGTTTGCTAATGACTGAATATCGAATGCATCTTATGGTTTGTGCAGGCACTGGGTGTATTTCTAATAAGTCACTTGAGATAAGGGATATTCTCGAGGAGGAAATCAAAAAGGCCGGACTGGAAAATGAGATATTAGTTGTTACCACCGGTTGTAACGGATTTGTGCTCAGGGGCCGATTATGGTTGTACAGCCGGAGGGGATATTCTACCAAATGCTCACCAAGGAAGATATACCGCGTTTGGTTCAAGAGCATTTTCTTAATGGGCGGCCTGTTAAGGACCTGATGTATACGCCTTCTGCGCAAGATGCTCCTATTCCCAAGTTAAGTGATATTGGGTTCTTTGCCAAGCAGAGGCTGGTTGCTTTGAAGAACCGTGGGTTGATCGACCCTGAAAAGATAGACGAATATATCGGTTTTGATGGGTACGCGGCTTTGGCCAAAGTGCTTGATGGAATCGGCGCAGAGGAAATAATTAAGGAGATTACGGATTCCGGCCTCAGAGGAAGAGGAGGTGCTGGTTTCCCGACTGGGAAGAAGTGGCAGTTTGCACAGGAAGCCAAAAGCGAACAGAAGTTTGTGGTCTGTAATGCTGACGAAGGTGATCCTGGTGCTTTCATGGATCGCAGCATAATTGAATCAGACCCTCATGTTGTGCTGGAAGGTATGGCCATTGGCGCAAAGGCGATAGGGGCGAGTCAAGGCTACATATACATAAGGGCTGAATACCCGTTGGCGATTGAAAGAATAGAGATTGCGATAAAGCAAGCCAGGGACTATGGTTTATTTGGTGATGATATACTCGGTACTGGCTTTAAGTTTGATGTTAGTGTATTTAAAGGCGCAGGAGCATTCGTGTGCGGCGAAGAGACAGCCCTGATATCATCGATTGAGGGAAAAGCTCCTGAGCCTGTTATCAGGCCACCGTTTCCGGTTGAGTCCGGTCTCTGGGGAAAACCTACGTGTATTAATAATGTAGAAACATGGGCTACGATTCCCACGATAATAAACCGTGGCGCAAAATGGTTTTCGAGAATTGGCACAGAAAAGAGTAAGGGGACCAAAGTTTTTTCACTAGTTGGTAAGATCAGAAACGCTGGTTTGGTTGAAGTGCCGATGGGAATAACCTTGAAAGAAATTATTTATGAGATTGGCGGCGGTATTCCTGGAGGCAAGAAGTTTAAGGCTGTACAAACCGGAGGACCTTCAGGAGGCTGTATTCCGGCAAGTTTGATTGATTTACCCATCGATTACGAACGACTGGCTGAAGCCGGCTCAATTATGGGTTCTGGCGGAATGATTGTTTTGGATGAAGATACATGTGCCGTAGATATCGCCAAATACTTCCTCATGTTTACCAATGATGAATCTTGTGGAAAATGTACATCCTGTCGTGAAGGTTCTGCCGCATTGCTTGAGATATTGACAAGAATCTGCAACGGAGAAGGGCAGGAAAAAGATATTGAACTGCTCGGCGAATTAAGCATAGCTATCAAAAACGCCTCGTTGTGCGGATTAGGGCAGACGCTGCCTAATCCGGTTCTCTCTACTTTGAAATACTTTAGAGACGAATATTTGGAACACATCAAATACAAGAGATGTCCGGCGGGTGTTTGCAGGGGCATAATATCTTCTGCCTGTCAGCATACCTGCCCGTTAGGACAGGATGTACCCTGTTACATTGGTCTTATCGCCCAGGGTAAATTTGATGAAGCGATAGAAATTGTAAGAAAGGAAAATCCTCTTCCTGCAATATGTGGTCGCGTTTGCCATCATCCGTGTGAGGACAAATGCAGCGCAGGGGAGGGCGACGAAGAACCGATTTCGATTCGCGCCCTCAAGCGGTTTGTTGCAGATTATGAAATGGAGCGTGGGATCAAGTTTCAGCCTGATAGAAAGCCGTCCAATGGCGACAAAGTTGCGATTATAGGCTCTGGTCCTGCCGGTCTGACATGTGCGTATTACCTTGCATTGGAAGGTTATAAAGTAATTATATTCGAAGCTTTACCGGTTGCCGGCGGTATGCTGTCAGTCGGTATTCCAGAGTATCGGCTGCCCAGGCAGATTCTAAACTTTGAGATAGATAATATTGTAAAGCTTGGAGTTGAGATAAAAACCAATACGGCAGTTGGCCGCGATGTACAACTGGCTGATATTAAAAATGAGTTTAAGGCGATATTTATAGCTGCCGGAGCGCATCAGGGTATAAAAATGGGCATCCCTGGTGAAGATGTTGCTGGCGTGATAGATGCTGTGGACTTTCTGCGGGCAGTTAATCTTGGTCAGAAAATAGAAATCGGCACAAAAGTGGCGGTAGTTGGAGGAGGTAATGCAGCGGTAGATGCGGCCAGGTCTGCAAGTCGTCTTGGTAGTGAGGTTGTGGTTCTTTATAGAAGGACCAGAGCAGAGATGCCGGCAGACGAAGAAGAGATTGAAGAACTGCTTGGCGAGGGCATTGAGGTTAAATATTTGACCGCCCCGGTTAAGGTAATATCAGAAGGTGGCAAATTGAAAAGTGTTGAGTGTGTCCAGATGGAATTGGGTGAGGTTGATTCCGGCGGCAGGAGAAAGCCTGTTCCCATCAAAGGTTCCGAATTTACTATGGAACTTGACTCTTTGATTATTGCAATCAGCCAGCGTCCGGATGTTTCTTTTTTAAACAATGGTAGCTGCATAAAAGTCTCCAAATGGGATACGATAGAGGTTGATTCGGAAACATTTCATTCGGCTGAGGAAGGTGTATTTGCCGGCGGTGATGTAATTACTGGTCCCAATACGGTAAGCGATGCTATGTCCCATGGTAAGATTGCAGCCCGGATGATAGATAAATACATAAAAGGATTGCCCGTGGAGCGAACGTACCAAGTGACCCGGCCGGCTATACGCGTTGAGCCTGTCGAATTGAGTGATGAGGAAATAGAAGGTCTGAAAAAGCCTGCTATGCCGACCTTGGCAGTTAAAAAGAGGCGTGGGAATTTTGATGAAGTTGAACTGGGTCTGGTTCGTGAGATGGCGATGAGCGAGGCCAGGCGTTGTCTGAGGTGCGATTTAGAACTTCAAAAAGAAGAATCCGTGGGATAAAAGAGTAATTTATAATGATAAACTTAACTATTGATAATCAGCCGATAAGTGTGGAAGAAGGTACGACCATACTCCAGGCGGCTGAAACTCTGGGAATAAAGATTCCTACTCTCTGTTATCATAAGGCCTTAGAGCCTTACGGAGCCTGCAGGGTTTGCGTAGTTGAGGTAACTGAAAACGGCAGAAGCAAGATACAGGCTTCGTGTCAATATCCTGTACGGGAAGGTCTGGTAGTCCGGACCGATTCTGAAGAAGTTATAAAGACCAGAAAAATAATGGTGGAATTGCTTTTGGCACGCTGTCCGGATTCAAAGAAAATACAAGAATTAGCGGCTGAATTAGAGGTTGGGGAACCACGTATTCCAACAAAGAATCAGGATTGTTTCCTTTGTGGTATGTGTGTTCGGATGTGTCGTGACCGGATGGGCACAGCCGTTATTGGTTTTGCCGGCCGCGGAAGCAATCGAGAAGTCATTCCTCCATATGGTGAACGGGCCGAGATTTGTATGGGGTGCGGAAGTTGTGAATTTATCTGTCCGGCCCAGGGTATCAGACTTGAAGATGTTTGTACAAAACAGATAAAACCGCTACCCAACGAATTCGATGAAGGGTTGAGCAGGCGCTCTGCCATTCATATTCCTTTCCCCCAGGCTATTCCCAACAAGGCGGTGATAGATGCGGAAAATTGCGTCCATCTGCTTACCGGCAAATGCGAAGTCTGCAAAGAGTTTTGCGAGGCGGATGCTATCGACTTCGAGCAGAAGGAAGAAGAGGTTGCGCTTGACGTTGGGGCGGTCATTGTTGCACCAGGATTTGAGGAATTTGACGCCAAGTTAAAGGGGGAGTATGGCTACGGAGATTATCCGAATGTTGTGACCAGCATCGAATTTGAACGCATCCTGAGCGCCTCCGGACCTTATAGGGGACAGATACTGCGGCCGAGCGATATGAAGCACCCGAAAAAAGTTGCCTTTATTCAGTGCGTCGGCTCAAGAGATACCTCCTGCGGCAAGGGGTACTGTTCTTCTGTCTGCTGTATGTATGCCACCAAAGAAGCCATTATTGCGAAAGAGCACGAAAAGCAGATAAAACCGACCATATTCTTCATGGATATGCGGGCATTCGGTAAAGATTTTGACAAGTACTATGACAGGGCCCAGGAAGAGTACGGGATTAGATATATAAGGTGTATTCCGTCGAGCGTAAAACAGATTCAGCAGACGAAGAATCTGGTGATGCGATACGTGGACGATAACGGGGAATTTATCGACGAAGAATTTGACCTGGTGGTTTTGTCAGTCGGCCTTGCGCCGACGGAAGAGATGAAGGAAATGGCCCAGAGGCTGGGTATTAAATTAGATAAGTACGGCTTCTGTGAGACGGACACTTTTTCGCCGGTGGAAACTTCCCGTCCCGGCGTTTATGTGTGCGGTGCCTTCGAGGGGCCTAAGGATATTCCTGAGACGGTAATGCAGGCGAGTGGGGCGGCCTCTTTTGCGCAAGGGGACCTGGCCAGCGCTCGCGGGACATTAGTTACACGGAAGGAACTGCCGGCCGAGAAAGACGTCAGGGGCGAGCCTCCGAGAATTGGTGCTTTTATCTGCCACTGCGGAATTAATATTGGAGGAGTAGTGGATGTTCCTGATGTTACAAAATATGCTGAGAGTCTTCCGAATGTTGTCTTTGCTATGAACAATCTCTACACCTGTTCCCAGGACGCCCAGGAAATAATTAAGGAAAAGATAGAAGAGCATAATTTGAATCGGGTTGTGGTGGCATCGTGTTCTCCGCGAACTCATGAGCCTCTGTTCCAGGAGACTATTCGTGAGGCCGGACTTAATAGATATCTATTTGAGATGGCCAACATCAGGGACCATTGTTCCTGGGTGCATATGAACGAGCCGCAGGCAGCTACCGAGAAGGCAAAGGGTTTGGTAAGAACCGCTGTGGCTAAGGCCGCAAGGCTTGAGCCGCTGGAAAGATTGCGGCTGCAAGTTACCAAGCGAGGCCTGGTAATAGGCGGCGGTATAGCCGGTATGACAGCGGCGCTGGCTCTGGCCAAACAGGGATTTGAGACGTACCTGGTCGAGAAGGATGAAGAATTAGGAGGTCTTGCCAGAAGGATTCATTATACTATCGAAGGGAAAAACGTTCAGGATTTTCTTGATAATATCAAAAAGAAAGTAAAAGAAAACCCACTTATAAAAGTCTTTACGAATAATG
>JAUWBX010000375.1 GCA_030609625.1 Phycisphaerae bacterium | reverse complement strand
GGCCAAGAAGGTTTTCCTCGAGGCCTTTCCGGAATGTCGGTTTCGTGTGATTCCGGCTGACCATCCGCTCTATCACATGTTGACAGATGTGGAGAAGGTAGCTTATCCCAAAAAGCGGGGAATGACCAAACCGTTTATGGAAGGTATCTATGTTGGCAGCAGGATCGGTGTGCTGGTTTCGAAATATGGGTTGGGCTGTGGATGGAATCGTGACGTAACAAGACTTGGTAAGCTGCCGAAGGCGGTTTATTACGATGTAAAAAGTGCCAATCAGCTCGGGCTGAACCTGGCGGCGTACGTTGTAGGCTATGCGGAGGTCGGACTTTTGGAGGGCCAGCCGGAAGTTTTCGGGGCGACGGACCAGAAAAGACCTACCGATGAATTTGTCTTTGCCCAGCTCAAGCACGAGGGTGCGTGGAATGTGCATCCCGGAGGGGCAACGGCACTGCTGATGAAGCTGCGGCGGTACACTGCTATTCGAGTCAATCTGAAGCGCGTGGCGGTGGATGCTGAAAAGGACGACCTTTCCTCGTATCCGTTTCTGTACCTGACAGGTTTGGATGATTTCTCGTTTTCTTCCGAGGCGGTAACCGCTCTGCGGCGCTACCTTCAGTTTGGAGGGGTGCTTTTGGTAAACAACGGTATGGGCTTGAGCACCTTTGACAGGGCGGTGCGGCGGGAGCTGGCAGAAATTTTGCCTGAGGCGAGACTGGAACCTATTTCAGCGAATCATCATCTCTACAACAGTCTTCTGACAATTAAAGCGGTGAGGTATTCGCCTGTGGTGGTAAAGAATAAGCCCCCGCCAGCGGCGGGTCTCATAAAACCCAGCGTTGCTGGGCTTAAAAATCAGCCCTACTTATTGGGCGCGACAATCGATGGCGACCTGCGGGTCCTTTACAGTCCCTACGACCTTGAAGCCGGTTGGCTGGATGCCTACTATCCGCTGATAAGGGGCTATGAATCAATTTATGCCCAACAGTTAGGGCTGAATATTATTACGTACGTTATGACTCATTAGGCTCGTGCTACGTAGCGTCCCGATTTTATCGGGGCAGAGTAGTAACGGAGGGTATTGTATGCCAGATAAGATGTCAACTGTAAGCTGTCCGGAATGTGGAAAGAAGTATGATGTCAGCAATGTTTCGGCTGGGACAAAAGCTCGGTGTAAATGCGGGTGCAAATTTGATGTATCATCCGGGCAGATTGTCGAGCAGGACATGCAAACGCCGGCAGCAAGCGGGGGCAGGCCAAGACCTCGCCTGGGAGATACGACTAATTTCGGGCCAAGAGATGCCCTCGCGGTGGTTGAATCGTTAGCTCAGGCTAAAGATACCATCCTTGATGAAGTCGGCAAAATCATCGTCGGGCAGAAAGATGTGCTGAATCAGATTCTTACCGCGTTTTTCGCACGGGGACATTGCCTGCTGATGGGTGTGCCGGGATTGGCGAAAACTATGATGGTGCACAGTCTGGCGCAGACGATGCTGTTAAAATTCAACCGGATTCAATTCACGCCCGATTTGATGCCTACTGATATTACCGGGACAAATATTCTGCAAAGTGACCCTAAGACACGACAACGTAAGTTTGTTTTTCAGAAGGGGCCTGTCTTTACTAATGTACTTCTGGCCGACGAGATTAACCGTACTCCGCCGAAGACACAGGCGGCGCTTCTGGAGGCGATGCAGGAGCATAACATAACCATATCCGGCCATACTCACGCGCTTCCCGAACCATTTTTGGTGCTTGCAACGCAAAATCCGATAGAGCTGGAAGGTACGTATCCGCTTCCGGAAGCACAATTAGACAGGTTTATTTTGCTTGTTAAGGTTGACTATCCTAACCTGGAAGAAGAGCAGCAAATACTATTGACGACCACCGGTCGCGATGGAGATGCGCTCGATAGTATTCTTGATGCTAAATCGGTTCTGAGGTATCAGGATTTGGTTCGGCAGGTTCCGATTAGCGAACACGTGGCTAAATATGCGGCACGGCTGTGCCGCGCAACGCGGCCGCAGTCCGATGAAGCCCCTGAGTTTATTAGTGAGTTTGTGCGTTATGGTTGTGGGCCTCGCGCCGGGCAATCTCTGATACTGACGGCTAAGGCACATGTAGTTCTGAACGGTCGCTTCAACGTCTCATGCGACGATATCCGAAAACACGCCTTGCCGGTGCTGCGTCACAGGATGATTCTTAATTTTGCCGCAGCAAGTGAAGGACTCGATACGGATGCAGTGATAAAAAGATTGCTGGATACGATAGGTGAGGCAGAGTAGAAAGGACAGAGGACAGAAGACAGAAGACAGAGGACAGAAAACAGAGATAATCTGACATCTGAGTTCTGTCTTCCGTGTTTAGTCGGAGGTGTGTATGGTTGAGTCCACAGGTTATCGCTATCTTCCTCCACGAATGGCTGAGCGTCTGCGCGGAGTTGAAATAGGAGTGCGTCGGCCAATGGACGGCAGCCATCAGGGTCTGCACAGGTCTCCTGCGTTCGGGTCCTCGGTGGAGTTCGCTGAATACCGCGAATACGCGCCCGGTGACCCGGTCGCGAGGATTGACTGGCCGGTTTATGCCAGAAGTGACCGATACGTTATCCGGCGGTTCCACGAAGACGTAAGTATCCGCTGCTACATTATGTTAGATATATCGGCTTCTATGAAGTACCAGCAGGACGGGGCACTGCAAAAGAGCGAATACGCATCCTATCTGGCAGCGGGGATGATGTATGTGATGGTGCAGCAGGGTGATATGGTTTCGCTGATTACGTTTGATGACCAGATACGGGAGTATTATGAGCCTTCGGGGAGTTTTGTGGGGCTTAAACCAATGCTGCAGGGCCTTGAGAAAATCGAACCTAAGAACAAAGGTAATATCGAAGCGGCGCTGCACAGCGCGGCCGAACTGATTAAGGGTAAAGCATTAGTGGTCGTCATCTCCGACCTGCTGGAAGAGCCGGAAAGTATTCTGCAGGGTATTAACCACCTTTACTATGACGGTAAAGAGGTTACGCTGTTTCATATTCTGGACCCGGCGGAGATGAACATGTCAATGACGGGACTGGCCGATGTTACCTCGCTGGAGTCGAAAGATAAAATAACGGTGGATTTTAGGCGGATACGCGATGCCTACCTTGAGCAACTGCGTCTTTATCTCGACGAGCTGCGAAGCGGCTTTCAGAAAACCCGGTCTGAATACATCCTGACAGAAACCAGGACGGAGGTGTATGACGCTATTTTGCAGAGGAGTAGAATGATATGATTTTTTCTGCTCCCATCTTTCTTTATCTTGTACCGTTGGCGGGGCTGCCGATAGTTTTTCACCTTATACTAAAGCAGAAAAAACGGACGGTGGTATTCTCTACTCTGATGTTCTTTCACCGGACCGACCCAAAGCTGAACTCGCATCGCAAGATACGGCAGTGGCTTTTGCTTTTGATGCGGATTTTGTTGATTGCACTTATACTGTTAGCTTTATCGCGGCCTGAATTTGTGACGTCGATTGGTCTGGGCGGTAAGATTTCGGTCGTAGCCATAGTTGACAACTCTGCTTCAATGAGCGAGGCCAGCAGCTATGATACCGATAAGAGCAAACTTGAATGTGCGAGAGAAGGCGCAAGAAAGCTTATTTCGGCGCTT
>JAUWBX010000200.1 GCA_030609625.1 Phycisphaerae bacterium | reverse complement strand
ACAGGAAGCCGTCTGATGACCCTACAAAAACCGAACCTTCAACCACGCAAGGTGTCGCCTCAATGGCATCGTCGGTCTGGTATGCCCATACCTGGCGTCCGCCTTCCAAATCAATTGCGTAAACATTTGCGTCAGATGAGCCTATGAAAACAAGATGGTCGTCGATTGCCGGCGATGATTTGATTTGGCCATTGGTTTTGAATTTCCAAACAAATCTCAGCGAATCAGGTAAAGTCCCTGAGGCCCTGCCCAAGAGCCGCTGTCCACCCCGAAACATAGGCCAACTGTCCTGGCTGTCAACCGTTACTTCCGGCTGTATAAGCTCCGAAACTGCTTCCTCGTCACCAGGTTGCGGTCGGCTAATTATCAGCGCCGTAAAAATCACGCACGCTCCGACAATAATAACAAGTACCAAAGTTATCTTAATCACAATTTTCATAGCAATTCTCGTCGTTGTTCATTGTCTCATCATATAACATCGACGCAAATAATAACGTATTAACTGACCGATGGCAATAGAGCCTTCAGGACATGTTAGACGTTTGCCATTAGTTAATATTTGTTGCGGAAAACAAAAACCAGTGATGTCACCCCTGCACCTGCTTTCGCAGGTGTAAACTTGTCCCCGCGGAAGCGGGGAGCAGGGGTCCAGAGCGAAAAAGCTGGATTCCCGCTTCCGCGGGAATGACAAGCCCTGTTTCCATAACGGGCACTCGTTAAGATGGTTTTTTCTCAAATATTAGCAGAATATGCCGCTGGTGCTGTTGGTTCACCGGTATAGATTTATGGTGAGTCTTTAACGGAGTGTAATATCTAATTTGACGTGTCTTACAGAGCTGTTAGACGCATTTCATTGCGATTGGGCTCCTTAGCCTACGTATTGGCTTCTTACCTCCGCAATGAGCTTGAGCATCTGGTCGGCCTGGGTTTGAATTTCGGGGTCGGAACTTGTTACTCGTGCACTCCATTTGCTATATTCTTTATTCAGATGCCGACGAGCTTTTTCCTTATTCATATCTGAAGTGACACCGAGGACGGTTTCTACATCCAAGACTTCATGCATATCGACAGGGAGGACTTTCTCCACCATTTCTCGAAACTTATCCGTATCAATCTCGAGCCAGTTTGCCAGGTCTTTCAAGACAGTCAATTCTTCTTTAGTAACCGAGCTGTTAGCCTGTGCCACGTATAAGCAAAGATTCAATATGTCATATCGGACTGCGAGAGGTGCAATTCCGACAATCTCCCTACAAATATCATAGTTGTTAAGTTGATTTCCATCGCGGAAAAACGAAACGGTTTCGTTCAAGGCCTTTTCAAGTTTACACCGTTCTTTATTGGATGCCTCGGACAGGTCAATATTGTCCCTTGCCCAGTTTTTGATAAGTTCAACCTCACAGTCGTACAGCTTGTTATCTGCGGCACTTACTGCGAATGCCAGCGTTACAGCAAGGGTTTTTGCGCGTTGGACGTTTTCCTGCAAATCAAGATAGCCGAAATCGCGGTTGTGATAAGCAAAATAGCAGCGGGCCCAGGCAAGCTGTTCACTACCTTTGGCAGGGAATATTGATGTAATGAACCTCAGTTCTCTTCTTCCTTTGCGGGGAAGCGCCAGCCAGTCAAGACGCAACAGGGCAATGGACGTCCAGTCTGATATGGTCGTGACCTGGTGCGGAAGCTTGCCAAGCTTGGCATTGTAACAGAAAACAGAAGAATCCGGCATTTGCCACTGTCTAACCAGGGCTTGTACTGGTTCGCCTTGAGATTTCGGTTCAGTTACGTCCACAATGGAAATGCTCAAGTTTGCGGAACTTACACCCTGTGGGGCATGGATTGAGCCGCAAATTTCCACGCTAAAAGCATCATAATTGCTATTATTCTCTTGCTGCTTTGTCAGTTGAACACGGCAATTAAGAACAGTCAAATCGAACTGAGCGGAAGACTCTATACTGCTTGGGTTGGGGTTTGCTTTGGGCGAAACCGAGACCTTGATGTAATTAATCAAACCGGAAAAGCTGAAGTTACTAATTAAATCCCCTGACCTTAAACGACTTACCAATTCGGCAAGCTTGGTGCGATTAATTAAACTAAAAAGAACCATTGACGACGCAGATGCTGCTACCCCAATCAAAATTGGTATCAGAAGTTTGGCCATCTAATTACCTGCGCGTTTCGTTACTCGACTTTGAAGGACTTCAATCGCTTATTCTTTTCTCTTACGTCGCCCTCGGACATTTCGCCATCCTGGTCCAGGCATAAATCGACCTCAAGGGCTTTGCCGGATTCAACATCTTCGAATTTGCAGTGCATCCTCTGGTTGACATCATAGCTGTAAGTAACCTTAATAGGTCGGTTGGCAGGCCTATTCGGAGGAAGCTTAAATTTATGCGTTGCAATCTTATTTACGTACTCGACTGCGGTATCTTCCCCCTGGGTTATTGCTACCTCAAGGTCTGTTTGTCCCTCAGTGAGGGTATAGAACGTTTGTGAGCTTTCACAGGGCAGCGGTGTATTTTTCTTCAAAATGATACGATTCTCAATTACACGTTGGCCGGTTTCCTCGTCAACAGGAGCGCAAATAGTACCATAACTGTGGTTGCAGATATCAGTGAGGTTAATGTCTTTCAGTCCATTGGAGACGCCCGCCGGCACAACATCGGATTTTTCTCTGAGCATTGTCAATCCGGCATGTAAAGCGGCACCAAGTGCGACACATTCATCTACATTCACCGCCGTCTCCGGAGCGGAACCGAACATTTTCTCTAAGCGCTGCATGACCAATGGTATTCTGGTGCTGCCGCCTACCAACAGTACCTTGTCAATTCCGGAAGGTTTAAGACCAGCCTCCTCAAGCGCCACTTCAACGAGAATATCTGTACGAGACATCAGCGAAGAAATGGCCTCTTCGAACATCTCGCGTGTAATTTGCACTCTCATACTGCCAGCCGGGCCGTAGAGCATCTTTTTGGCAACAGGACGCCGCGACAACGTCTTTTTAATATCTTCGGCCTCATCTTCATACTTCGCTCTATCCTCATCGGAGTCAATCAGCTCGGTACCGAATTTGTCCCTGTAGTTCTGCTCCAACAACTCCAATATTTTCTGGTCAAAGTCAACGCCGCCAAGGGCGTGGTCGCCCTGTGAGCAAATAATATCTATTTGATGACCGTTGACATCCATTACTGTTACATCGAAGGTTCCTCCGCCGAGGTCATATACAAGGACCTTTCCGGAAACATTGCGCATGGTAGCATAATACAAGGCGGCAGCCACAGGCTCATTGACAATTCCAATCACGTTCAGCCCGGCCATAGTCCCTGCGTCCATGGTCGTTTTCCTGCGGACCTCGTCAAAGTGGGCGGGAACAGATAGAACGACATCATGGATTTTGTCATCCCCGACCGAGCAGTCCTGCTTAAGCTTTTTCAGAATCAACGCGGACAATTCCACAGGCGTCCAGTCCTTATTATCAATACGCTTGTGATATTTCGGGTCCCCCATGTTCCGCTTTATCCAGCGAACGGACCTTTGGGCATTTAGCCGCCGTGAGTTAATAGCTTCGATTCCCACCCGGATTATATCGGAGTTTTCTTCATCGAAGAAAATCGCAGACGGCGTGAGCCTTTCACCATCGGCATTCGGGACTATTTCGGGTTTCCCGATAGCATTGAGAGTCGCTAACGCTGAGAAAGTTGTTCCCAGATCTATGCCTACTATGTTAGCCATTTTATACCCCTTATTTTTCTGAGCTCCCGGTTTTGACTTATTATCAAACCTAACCGAAGAGCTTAACCTGAGCCGAACGTACTATCTTGATATTATCCTCGTTAATACAGTATTGATAACCTGGTCTAATAACTTTTGCAATCTTACCTTTCTGCTTCGGCTTGTCACAGCTCTGTTTGCCTTTAACGGCCTCGGCGTACTTCTCCTGGCCACTATAATTACTGTTTACTTCAGGCTCAAATTGCTCAATACCACTTGACTCCAGAGCAAATACCAGCTCATCTCTTATGTCCTCAAGGTATTCGGTCTTGGCACCTTTGCTGGAGAGCCGGCTGATACGGTTTTCCAGGTTGTCAATGCAGCGGATGATTCGCAGGCAAAAAGTCTTGATAATATTCCAGTCATAACCATCCTGAAGTTTTTCCACTCTTTCCTGCTGGCAGGAAGCATATTCACGAATGGCTGAGACCTGCTGAGCAAGGTCTTTAAGAGTGCTGTCGAGCGGTTTCGAATGCTCAATTATGGCCTGCTGCACACTTTGTGACGTTCGTTCTTCCAATAGTTCAGTTTGAGCTTTGATAGAATCCTCAAGTCTTGCTATAGAATCAACGGATTTCTCATCGGAAAGCAAGACGGCAATTTTCTCAGCATTGTCATCTGAGTAAGTTCCCAAATGCTTTTTGGCCCGCTTGCGGTCCCGGTTATCAGAGCGGGATTCGCTTTTTGTTGAAAGAGCCGCCTGGCCCTCATTAAGTTTGGGCTTACGCTTGCCCAAATTCCGAAAAATTTTCGAATATTTCTCAAACCGGCTTTGCTGTTGATTCGGTATTTGCTCTTGTTCCTGTTCTTCTTCCTCCTTTTCGGTGCCGGTCTCAGCCGACTTCTTGTCGCTGGTCTTTGTTCGCCTTCTAAGAACATCGGTTAAATACTTCTTCAAGTCGAACAAACCTCTAATAAGACGCCGACCCAACCATAGTAACAGGTACCAGGCAAAAATTGTCCCGCCCATAGATATACAGACAATAGAGCCTGTAAGAGCAAACTCACTCAACTGTTCTTGCCATAGTTGAGTTTCTGATTTGCCTTTGTCATATTCATCCAATTCGAAAGGAAGCTGGGTTGGCTCTTCCGGGAACGACTGAAACCATTCATTATATTGCTCGAGAAACTCACCGGTTTCTGAATCATAGTTTGACTCATAGTTAGCAATTCTCTGTTGCTGCTTTCTTTCCTCGACAAGAAACCACCCAAGCATGGCGGTACCGGC
The DNA here is from genome assembly GCA_030609625.1 of Phycisphaerae bacterium. GTDB lineage: Bacteria > Planctomycetota > Phycisphaerae > Sedimentisphaerales > Anaerobacaceae > NIOZ-UU13. Next base: position 300 of record JAUWBX010000200.1, on the reverse strand, counting down.
AAGGAGTAATACTAAACCGAGAATAACAAATTTCTTATGCATAATTTCAAATCTTAATCGTGAACCATTCTGTCCGGCTCAAAGTATTAGTCTATTTCTTTTTACACTTTTTACTCTGACCATGATTTTCATCTTCGTCTGAGACGACATCGGATGTTATGCTGCAAGCTTCGGTTACCCTCAGCACCTCTTCTATTGTTGTCAGGCCCTGCTTTACTTTTACAAGTCCATCGTCAAACAAACTCCGCCGTCCGCTTTCACGAAACATCCGGCGCATATTATTAATCGATGAGTCGCTGT
>JAUWBX010000171.1 GCA_030609625.1 Phycisphaerae bacterium | reverse complement strand
TCTGTTTTCTGACTTCTGACTTCTGACATGCGCCCCGTCAGCATTTTCCGGGTCGATACAGACCTCGGTTTCTCCTATGGAGTCCTCCGTAAGGAGTCCCCAGGACTTACGGACAAGCAGAGCATTGATCCAATTTTTGATATTGGCACTATTCGCAGCATTAACGACAACGAAAAACTTGTCCCGGTCCTTGCGATAGACTATGACGTCATCAAGAACACCTCCGGATGCATCCAAAATAAAAGAATATTGTGCGTGCCTGGGCTTAAGATTCGTGATGCTATTGGTGGTGAGCTGGTCTATGAACTCGGCAGCATCAACTCCGGAAATCTCCAATACACCCATGTGAGTACAATCAAAAATACCGGCTGCTTCTCGTACGGCGGTGTGCTCAGAAGGCATAGACGAATACCACAGCGGCATAAGATATCCGGCGAATGAGACGATGTGGGATTTGTCGGTCAGTCCAACATTCTGATGGTAAAGAGCAGTTTGCTCGGGAGCCTTCCCGGCTCCACGCAATTGAGACTTATTGGCATCGTTCTGTAACACTAACCGGCCCTATTCAAAGACTGAGACGAACATACACTGGTTTCGCAACCAAAACTATGTCCCTCTGTTCTTTTACCTGAGAGAATTATCCCTTCGGTACCTGCAGTATCTACAGTTTCTCCAGAGAGCCGTCCGACCAGGATCCTTTTGCCTGAGAGTTTCCCTGCTGCTATTTTAGACTACAGGTTACACCTTCGGCGCCCCAAACTCAGGGACTCTCTCCTGGCCATCATCCAGGTTTTCCGCAGAGTATAGCGCCCAAAGATCACTTGTCAAGCTGAAAATCTCGAGTTTCCTGCTATATGCGCTCAGCGGTCGCTATTCGTTAGTATCGAGGATAGTCATAAATGCTTCCTGCGGTATCTGAACGTTGCCAACGCTTTTCATACGCTTTTTACCTTCTTTTTGTTTTTTAAGCAGCTTCATCTTACGCGTTACATCTCCGCCATAGAGCTTTTGCGTTACGTCTTTGCGAAAACCTTTGATGGTTTCTCTTGCGATGATTTTTCCGCCAATAGCAACCTGCAGAGGGATTTCAAACTGATGCCGTGGAATTGCTCTTCGCAGCTTTATGATCAGCTTTCGGCCTCGAGCCTCTGCTTTACTGCGATGGACAATCAAACTCAAGGCATCGACCGCAACCTTATTTACAAGAATATCAATCTTAACAAGGTCACTGGCCTGGAAGCCGGTAAACTCATAATCCATCGTTGCATAACCTCGACTGATGCCTTTGAGAAGATTATAGAAATCATATACGATTTCGGCAAGCGGGGCTTTATACTCAAGCATCACTCTGGTCGTACTCAGATAATCGGTCTTTGCGAGCTTACACCGCCTGGATTCTGTAAGTTTCATAATCGACCCGATTGTATCTGTCCCAGTTATGATTTCAAGGCGAACAAAAGGCTCGCGAAGCTCTTCGATGTGACTCGGGTCAGGCAATTGACCAGGCGATTCTATCCTCTTAATACTACCATCCTTTGTTAGGACCTCATAACTGACCGTCGGTGCCGTCTGAACAACCTCTATATTATTCTCACGTTCCAAACGTTCCTGGACTATCTCCATATGACGCAAGCCAAGAAAACCGCACCGAAAACCAAAGCCAAGCGCAGGCGAATTCTGCGGACTGGATGAGAAGCTGGCATCATTAAGGGCAAGTTTATCAAAGGCATCCCTCAGCTTTGAATAATCCGTATTATTACCAGGATAAAAATCTGAAAATACCATCTGCATCGGCGTTTTATAGCCCGGCAGTGCCTCCGAAGCCGGCTTAGCATAATCTGTAATTGTGTCACCTATCGTCACATCCGCCAGCTCGCGAATATTTGCGATAACATAACCAACCTCTCCGGTGCCAAGTTCGTCAACAGCGGCCATCTCAGGTTTGAATTTTCCCAACTCGGTAATAATATAAGTTCTGCCGCTTCGCATAAAGCTGACCTTTTGCTTTACCTTCAATGAGCCGGCAAAAACTCTAATATAACATATTACTCCTCTGTACTGGTCGCAATGGCTATCAAAAATCATCGCTGCGGTCGGCTGGTCGCTTTTATCCTCCGGCGAAGGAAGAAATGTCACGATTGCTTCAAGCAACTCTTCGACACCCAATCCGCTCTTTGCGCTTATCTTGAAACACTCATTAGCCCTGACCCCAATTACATGATTTATCTCTTCGGCAACCCGAGCGGGGTCTGCTGCGGGCAAATCAACTTTGTTGATTACGCTTAAAAGTTCAACATTGTTTTCGACCGCCAGATAAGCGTTAGCGACGGTCTGTGCCTCAACACCCTGGCTGGCATCAACCACGAGCAACGCACCCTCACAAGCAGCCAATGCCCGTGAAACCTCATAATGAAAATCAACATGCCCCGGTGTATCGATAAGGTTCAGCATATATGTTTTGCCCTGGTGCCGGTAATTCATCGTTACCGCTGAGGCCTTGATAGTTATTCCTCGTTCACGTTCGAGGTCCATATTGTCAAGAAGCTGGTCAACCTTTTGACGGTCGGAAATCGTACCGGTCAACTCAAGCATACGGTCGGCCAGCGTGCTCTTGCCGTGGTCAATATGTGCTATAATCGAGAAATTTCGTATATATTTCGTGTCCATCTCGTATATTACCGAGGAGTTCTGCGTCTGTGACGCCGTCTATCCGTTTCTTTTGACTGCCTTTTGCGGCCGGTATTGAATCGGGGGCGTCTATTTTTTGGCTTTCTGATATTATTCAGTTGGGGTTCGGCAGATAGCCAGACGGGGTCAATATTGTTATTTTTTATAATTGTTTTTAACGTATGCAAATCATGTGTGCTGAAGAATGTAACGGCAGTGCCTTTTCTTCCCATTCTGGCGGTTCGGCCGGTCCGATGCGTATATGCCAGCGGGCCGTCAGGAAAATCATAATTAATCACATGTGTTACATGGGTAAAATCGAGACCTCTGCTCGCAATGTCGGTGGCGACAATTGTTTTGATCTGCTTTTTCTTAAATCGATTGTAAAGTGACGACCGCCTCGACTGTTCCATGCCTCCATGTATCATATCGACCGAATTAATTTCCTTTTTTAATTTATCAAACAAATTATCGCAATTCCTTCGAGATTTACAAAATACTATTGCCTGGGTTGGCTTTGCGTCCTTCATGTATTGAAGCAGCGAGGTAAATTTCTTGCGCCCGGTGGTCTGCTGGAACTGGTGGCAGAGACTTAGGGGTGCTACCTGAACGACATTGAGCTCAAGAGTGACAGGATTCTTGAGGTATTTTTTTGCCAGGTGTTTAATCTCTTTCGGCATTGTCGCAGCAAAGAGCAGCGTCTGGTGTTCATGTATCAGGCATGAAATAATAAATTCGATATCAGTGATAAAACCCATATTCAGCATTTCGTCCGCTTCGTCAAGTATAAAAGTCTGGATCTGCGACAGGTTCAAAGGGCTGTTACGGAGAAGGTCGATAAGACGGCCGGGAGTAGCAATGAGGATATTTACACCATGGGACAGCTTTGCTTTCTGGATTTCGATGGGAAAACCGCCATAGACTGCAAATGGGGCGATACGAGTGAATTTGGCGACATCTGAGATGGCAGTTACGTATTGTAGAGCAAGCTCACGTGTAGGTACCAAGACTAATGCCTGTATCTGGTTCTTGGCAGGGTCAACCGATTGGATGATTGGTATTCCACAGGCAGCAGTCTTTCCGGAACCGGTCTCTGCCAGGGCAATCATGTCTTTGCCTGCTATAATGTGTGGAAATGTTACTTCCTGTATCGGGGTTAATTCCCTGTACCCGAGCTGCTTAAGGGCTTTTAATATCTGAGGCTTTAAGTTAAGTTCGGTGAATTTCATGTATAAAAGCAATTACTTTCTTTTTTTAAATTGTCAGAGTGAGCAATTTTCGCATTATACACAAAATGTCGTCATCAACGAAACATAAATTAAATCTGTTGATACAGCATCCACCGTTTTGGTGTTGACAAAAGATGCAATTGAACGTAAATAATTCCTGTTGCGGAAACAGTATTTGTCATTCCCGCGAAAGCGGGAATCCAGCTTTTTCGCTCTGGATCCCTGCTTTGGGTTCCCGCAAGGCGGGGTCCCTCGCAGGGGTGACATCGTCTATTTTCGTTTTCCGCAACAGATACTAAATAATTTAAATGGATATTAAAGAGCGCAAAAATATATTAGTTACCTGTGGGCCGGGGCTTAAAGAATACTTGCAGGCAGAACTTGAAGGATTAGGCTTTGAGATAGTCGGAAGTCACGTCGGAAGTGTTGTCACACGCGGGTCGTTTATCGATTGTATGAAACTGAATTTCTGTCTGCGAACCGCTTATAACGTCCTTTATCTTCTAAAAGAGTTTCGTTGCGGCAGCAGCGAATCACTCTACAAACACATCAACAAACTGCCATGGGAAAATATCATCGCCCCTGAAGAATATCTATGCGTACTCTCGCGGGTCGATACCTGGTCGATTAACAACAGCATGTATCCGAGCCTCAAGGTCAAAGACGCAATCGTTGACCGCATATACAAAAAGACCGGTTCGCGGCCTGATAGCGGCCCGGACAGAAACAAGGTCGTCGTCAATCTTTTCTGGAAGGACCACAGGGCGTGGATATATCTTAATACTTCCGGCGTAAAACTTTCTGACCGTAACTATCGTAAGATGCCGCACAAAGCACCGCTTCGCGAATCGCTGGCGGCGGGGATTATCATGGCGACAGGGTATGACGGTTCACAGGATATCGTGCTGCCGATGTGCGGCAGTGGTACGCTTGCTATCGAATCTGCTCTTATAGCGATGAACAAGCCGGCCGGCAGCCTGCGCAGCAATTTTGGTTTTAAACATGTGAAAGTTTTTGATGAGCGGATATGGCGGGAAATACGAAATAGTGTTCGCAAGACTATACGCAGGGACGGGCTGCAAAAACGTATAATCGCCACGGATATAGATGAGCAGGCTATCGAAGCGGCCAGGCAGAACGCGCGAACGGCGGGAGTCGAACATTTGATAGAATTTGATGTGTGTGACTTCGCCGATACCGAAGTGCCGGAAGGTGAGGGGATTGTGGTGATGAATCCGGAATACGGGCTGCGATTAGGCGAACTTGAACAGCTCGAAAAAGAGTATAAACGCATTGGCGACTTTCTCAAAAAGAAATGCGCTGGCTACACGGGGTATTTATTAACAGGCAACAAACTGCTGTCTGCAAAAGTAGGACTAAAATCTTCTCGCCGTATGTTATTCTACAACGGAAATATCGAGTGCCGCCTGCTGAAATATGAACTTTACGAGGGAACAAGGCAGTTGCGAAACAGCGGGAAGGATTAGCCCTAACCTTGCGTTGCAGTTTACTAAAATATATCTTTGTGGTTTTACTGGTAATGGATATAATACCACCATGAACTACCTTTAGGCGGATGAAAGTATGACAGCTTCTGATGAGTTGGTTTTGGATACCGACAGAGAATGGAGTGAATTTGACGGAGAAGCTCTTAGGGTGCTTCATTTTACACCGTTTAGCTCGATTAAAAACGGGAAAATTCTTGCTGGTAAACTTACGGAACCATACCCTCACGCTATTCTCACCTTGGAATGCAAGAAGGTGCAAGGCATA
>JAUWBX010000499.1 GCA_030609625.1 Phycisphaerae bacterium | reverse complement strand
GGTAATGTTGTTGTTTACGAAAACCCTGCTTTCTGCAGTGATAAGATTAATGCTTTGTTTATGGATTCTCACGTTGAGACGATGAACCCGGCGAGATTTTTACGTGCACTGGAAGCAACTTACAAACGTCTAAGTAGAGAGATGCCTGATATTAAATTCAAGGGTCAGTGATTGGGGACAATAATTCCGGCACTATGAACGAGATAAGAAAAAGGTCGGACTGGACAACCCGACCTTTTTTATATCCTACTTTGTGCGTCTTAACGTGTGGCAATCTATTTCAACCAGTCGCTTTTTCAAATTACCGCTGCTATCGGTTCTGAATATCTCTATCCTGGCAGGAACACGAATGCCCTCTTTTTCAACTTCGGTATAGTCATAACCGCGAACCGCTAAAAAATCATCTCCACTCATATTGTCAAACAAAATCATATCGACTAATGAGCTGTCCCTGTCCTGATAGAAAACCGCTTTAGACAAAGGACGAGCGGGTTCGAGTTCGAGTTCAGCCCCGACAACCGGCCTGCTTCGTTTGGTAATTGGGTAATACCATTGCCCCTGGATTTTGAGCGCCGTGGCCTCTTTGCTAAACCCGACCGACTCATCTAAAAAACGTGCCGGCATCGTGATAATACTCAATATCATTTCCACAAAATGGCTGCTGCCTATTACAACCGGCAAGGCATGACCTTGCCCGCTGTCCTGCAATACGTCGAACTTTCCTTTCGATAGTTGCCAGGCAAACATACCCTGCGGTTCCCGGGCTGAAATCTGAATAGAGTTCGACCAGGGATAAACCACGTGATGCTGCTCTGTCAGATAGAAACTGCCATCCGGCTGGTAAAAAGTAACTACACAATCAAGCTGCAGCTCTTTCGTTGCCGCCCAGGCGTTCCATCCGCCGGCTGCTTCAATCGCTCGAACCACATAATCAGGTGGAACAGAAATCGTTTCAAGGTCAGGCCCAGAGGTTAACACCTCTACTACATCTTCCTTGTATTTCCGCTGACACCCTGTGAAGATGAAAGCAGCCACAATAACCAACATAAGGACAGAGGACAGAGGACAGAGGACAGAAGACAGAGGACAGATAATCTGGCTTCTGACTTCTGACTTCTGATTTCTGATTTCCGACTTCTGAGTTCTGACTTTTGAGTTCTGAGTTCTCATCTTAGCCTCCTATTTCCTACTTTGTACTTGGACTTTACGCCTTACTTTTCACATCGCACGTTAAATTTGCAAGCTGCTCCATCAGAGCATACCTTTGGACTGCATCATTAGCCGCAAGTTTGATTAACGCCGCTGCCACTTCCGGCTTGGATTGCTTTAGCGTTCGATAACGATTTTCGCCGTAAGCATACTCTTCGAAGTCAATCGTAGGAGCTTTCGAATCGAGCTGCAGCGGATTTTTGCCCTGCTCTTTAAGCTGTGGGTCGAATCTATATAACGGCCAATGACCACAGGCAACGGCTTTTTTCTGCTCCTGGTAGCCCGTGGTCATATTGATACCGTGGGCGATGCAGTGGGAATACGCAATTATAAGTGAAGGTCCCGGATAGGCTTCAGCCTCGACAAAGGCCTTTACCGTCTGATTGGTATTTGCACCCAATGCCACCTTTGCAACATAAATGTTTCCATAGGTCATAGCCAGAAGTCCGAGGTCTTTCTTGGGCGTAGGCTTTCCCCCTGCGGCAAATTTGGCGACCGCCGCCCTTGGTGTAGATTTGGACATCTGTCCGCCGGTATTCGAATATACCTCAGTATCCAAAACAAGCAAATTAACATTGGTCCCGCTGGCCAGCACGTGGTCCAATCCGCCATATCCTATGTCATAAGCCCATCCATCACCGCCAAGACCCCAAACGGATTTGCGCACAAGATAATCAGCAATGCCCATTAGCTGCTTGCAATCTGCGCAGTCGCTCTTTTTGCATTGCTCTTTGAGTTTATCCACCCGAGCTCGCTGCTGTTCAATAGCATCCTGGGCCGGGTCATCATCCAATGTGACCGTCCGGATTTCTCCCGCCAAGTTCACATCAATACAGCCCTTCTCTGCTGCTTTGTCCAACAGCGTAAGGGCACGTTCTTTGAATTTGTCAACTGTCAACCGCATACCCATCGCAAACTCAGCAGTATCCTCGAACAGACTATTACTCCATGTCGGCCCCCTGCCGTCCGACCTCTTCGTATAAGGTGTCGTAGGCAGATTGCCGCCGTAGATCGATGAGCAGCCGGTTGCATTTCCAATATACGCCCTGTCGCCGAATAATTGTGTCAACAGTTTAACGTAAGCGGTCTCTCCGCAACCGGCACATGCACCGGAATATTCAAAT
>JAUWBX010000288.1 GCA_030609625.1 Phycisphaerae bacterium | reverse complement strand
CAGAAAGAAATTCGGCTCTAAGTCGGCGTCATAGATATGGCTTCGCGGCGCCGAACCTCTGGTAATGTGGAAATATATCTTGGCGTTGGAAATACTCGCTGTCTCAAAGGCCCTCTGGACCCGGCTGCGAATCAGGTCAGTATCCACACTGGTTATTTCAATCGCAGCCAGGCTGTTGGCAAATCGCCGCAGGTGTTCCTCAAGCGCAAAGATTTTGCCGTCGTAGCTCCGCACCACTTCATAGACCCCGTCGCCGAAGAATATCCCGCGGTCAAGATGAGCCGGTTCAAGCTCTGCTATCGGAACGATTTTGTCTTGTATCATGGCTATCTGCATAAAATTGTTCCCAAAAGACTGCCCAGCTAAGATTTTAGCTTCATATTGGGTAGTAGGATACAAAAATATTTGATAATTTGCTTTACAAAAAAGATTAAGTATATAGAATTCCTCTTTTATCCGGATTTTTTAACATATAAAAGCCAGGAGTTTTTTTGAAATGTATGCAGTAATTGAACAAGGCTCAAAGCAATATAAAGTCGCCGAAGGTGATTGTTTGGATATAGACCTGACGGATATTTCGCCCGATGCCAAGACAATCGAACTGGACAAGGTTTTATTTATAAAGGACGGCGAAAAAGTCAAAATCGGCAACCCATTTTTGAAAGGTGCCAAGGTTATTGCCTCATTTAAGACCACGGCTCAGGACGCTGTCGTCAAGGGCCAAAAGCTCTATCCGACGCACTTGCGCAAACGCAAAAACAGCAGAAGACGCATGGGCCACCGACAAAAGTACCTGCAAGTGGTTATTGACAAGATAGAAGCCTAAATATAGGTGTCATTCCCGCGCTTGCTTGTCCTCGATTCCGTCGAAGGGGTAGCCGAATGGGTCGAAGGGGAAGAATCTCAGGAATATTTAGCCCCCAGTTTTACTGGGGGTTTGTTATTCCACCACAAGGGGGAATCTACTGATAAGCTCTTCAGCAAAGGTTCGCCATTGAGCTGGCCCGTTTTCAACAAAATATTCGAACGACTTATCATCAGCCAATTCCCCCAACAGGACTTTGCGGTCGCTCGGCTCCGACACGCCTTCGATAATCTGTTTTCGAAGCGTCTCCAGCTCAGCAAGAAATTGACCGTGCTTTTCGGTGAAAATCTCTTCCAGCTTTTTTCTTATATGGCCGGCGTAAGCAGGGCAATGTCCTTCAGTGCCGACAGCTATCTGCAGGTCGCCGCGTTTAACAACAGCCGGCACGAAAAAATCACAAAGCTCCGGCTCATCAACTACATTACACAAAACCTCCAGCTCCTGACAATCCTTATATATCTGCCTGTTGAGTTTATGGTTGTTTGTTGCGGCTATGGCAAGCACCGCCTCCGCGAGATAATCTTTTGAATATTTGGATTTTATAAGTTCAGCGTTTTTGTTCCGGCAAAGAGCCGTCGGCATATTATCTATCCGCTCAGCCACTACCACCAGCCGGGCGCCGGCAGCTAACAGTGCTTGAGCCTTGCGCACGGCCACAGCTCCACCGCCCACCACAACCACACGGCGACCACTTAATTCCAGAAATATCGGATATTTAGCCATAAAACTATTATACCACACCTCGCTTGCCGGCAATATCGAATTTGAAAGAAATTAACCATCAAAATTCCGTACAGTAGCAAAAATAAATAACACTGGCTCGGTTATTGTATTTTAAACAGATTTTTGAGTCTTTTCAACTCGTAAAATCACTGGTATATTGTAAACTCACATAGTTCGTAGTTGGCAGAAAAATATGGATTCAACAAAAAAAATACAGCCGCCCTTGAGCGAAGCTGATGTGCGTTTGTTAAAAGCGGGCGATGAAGTCCTTATCACCGGCGTAATCTACACCGCTCGGGATATGGCGCATAAAAGGTTGTGCGAGGCGATAGAAGCGGGCCGGGAATTGCCATTTCCACTTGAAGGAGCGATTATTTATTTCGTCGGCCCCACACCTGCACCCCCGGGGAAGGTAATCGGTGCCGCCGGCCCAACCACCTCATCAAGAATGGACGCTTTCAGCCCTAAGCTGCTCGCCAACGGACTAAAAGCAATGCTCGGAAAGGGGTATCGAGGCGACGAGGTCAGAGGCGCCCTGAAAAAATACACCGCTGTCCATCTTTCTACTATCGGCGGGGCGGGAGCGCTATTGAGCAAACACATCGTTGCCGCTGAAGTAATCGCCTACGAAGACCTCGATACCGAAGCCATAAGAAAACTACGGGTAGTTGATTTTCCTGTTATCGTCGCTTACGACTGCTATGGAAACAGCGTTTATAAAAGTGAACTAAAGTGAGCTAAAGTGCCTAAAGTGAGCTAAAGTTAAAAAACAAATAACTTTAGGCACTTTACACTTTAGGCACTTTACATTTAAGGAGCTATATAATTGAAAGTTGCTTTACTTGGTCTATTGCAATCCGGCAAGAGCACTATCTTCTCTGCCGTCAGCGGCAAGGCAATCCCACCGCTCGGCTCGACGGCAATTGAAGAAGCTATTGTGTCTGTCCCGGACGAAAGACTCGATTGGCTGAGAGAATACTACAAGCCTAAGAAAACCACCCACGCCACAATCGATTGTCTCGACCTGCCGGGCTTGAACTTTACCGATGAGCACGGCCGAGCTGCTGCCAGACGCCTGATTAACCAGATAAGGACTGTTGAGATGCTCGTTCTGGTGGTGCGGTCTTTTGAAGAGGCGGCGGTACCTCCTTATCGAAATACGGTAAACCCGGCCGGAGATTTAGCGGAATTGAAAACCGAGCTGCTGCTTGCCGATTTGGAGCTTGTAGCCACGCGCATCGAAAAGCTCGAAAAGCAGGTCAACAGGCCTACCAAAACCCAGGCACACGATAAGCTCGAATTGGCCCTGCAAAGAAAATTGCAGCAAGCGATAGAATCGGAAAAGCCCATCAGCTCTGCTGTCGAAAACGACGCCGAACGCGAAATGATTAAGTCCCTCGGATTCCTGACCTTAAAGCCGATTGCGGTCTCAGTAAATACCGGCGAGGACCGGTTGGAAAAAAAGTTCGATTTCAGCAGTGCGATTGATAGTTCTGTGCCGGTCGTTACAATCTGCGCCAAGCTGGAACACGAACTGGCACAATTGGACGCTGAAAGCAGGGCCGAGTTTATGGCTGACTTAGGATTAACCGAATCGGCAGCAAGTAAGTTCGTCAAAAGCTGCTATTCGGCACTGGGTCTAATCAGCTTTTTAACGGTGGTCTCGAATGAGCTGCGTGCCTGGCCAATAGAGCAGGGCACCGCAGCACTGGATGCGGCCGGCAAGGTGCACACAGACATTAAGCGGGGTTTCATTAGGGCTGAAACTTTTGCCTTCGACGACCTCAAAGCCCTTGGCAGCGAAAAAGCACTCAAAGCCGCCGGCAAAATCAGGCTCGAAGGAAAAGAATACGTCGTCCAGAACGGCGACATTATCAATTTCAGGTTTAATGTTTAGGTTTGCTCTGTAGAAAACGTGCAAAGATTGTCATTCTGAACGGAGCGCAGCGAAGTGAAGAATCTCTCCATGCACAAGTCCCGATTTATCGGGATTATTCTCATTTGCAAGCCGGATGTTTCGTTTTGTTCAGTTCTGTCCTTGAGTGAAGCAAAGGAGAGCGATATTTGTGAACCGATTCTTAAAGCTATTCATTTCGGGATTAATAGCGATATCAGCAGTGCTTTTTGTTCTGTTCTGTCTGGATTCCAAAAATCCGTATATTTCCAGGACCTGCACTTATAAAATCATCAATATCTTTCCTCACGACCGGGAAGCTTTCACGCAAGGGCTGGCTTTCGAAAATGGCGTTCTATATGAGGGAACCGGGCGTTACGGACGTTCGGAACTGCGCAAAATCGAATTGGAAACGGGCAACGTCTTGCAAACACGCAAGCTGCCGGACGAATTTTTCGGTGAAGGTATCACCGTTTATGGAGACAATATCATTCAGTTGACTTTTCTATCAAAAATCGGATTTGTCTATAAAAAGGACACTTTTGAATTACTGCGGGAATTCAATTACCCAACCGCCGGATGGGGCATTACGAATGACGGAAAGCATTTAATTATGAGCGATGGTACACTAAAATTGTATTTCCTGGACCCCAAAACGTTTGAGCAAGTCCGTCAAATCGAAGTGTATGACCGCGGCGTCTCTGTTTGGTGGCTTAACGAGCTCGAATATGTCGAAGGCCAAATCTATGCCAATGTCTGGCCTACCGAACGCATCGCCAGAATTGCGCCCGAGACAGGCCGGGTGCTCGGCTGGATAGATATGAAAGGACTCTTGACTCAGCAAGACTACAGCCGGCCGGTCGATGTTCTCAACGGCATTGCGTATGACAAAAAAAATGACCGGCTATTTGTAACCGGAAAGTTTTGGCCGGAACTCTTTGAGATAAAGC
>JAUWBX010000163.1 GCA_030609625.1 Phycisphaerae bacterium | reverse complement strand
ATCCTGTTAAGCTTCTCGTCCAAAACATAAACAACACACGCCAGATCTTCGGTATCAAAACGTGCATAGGAATTCGGAAACAGCGAACCGGTATGCCCCTCGGCCCCCATCCCCAGTATAATCAAATCAAATTCAGGCCTCTGGTTTTCATCGAGGCCGAAGACCTCTCGAATGGTTCGTTCGTAGCAGGATGCAGCAGCCTTGAAATCGTCATACTCGGTGGGGATTCGATGAATGTTCTGCTCCGGGATGGCGACTTTAGCCAAAAAGGTATCGGCAGCCAGCTTATAATTGCTCCATTTCGAATCCGGCTGGACGTATCGCTCGTCAACCCAGAACAACTGTATCTTGTCCCAGGGCAGAGAGCTTGCCTGCGGCACCTCGCCGAGCAGCTCAAAAAAACGTTTGGGTGTATTGCCTCCCGATATAGCCACATAAAAGGCGTCCTTTGTTTTAATCGCCTTTTGCGCCTCGGCAACAAAAAACTCGACACTTCTCTGTGCAAGAGTCTCAGGGTCGGAAGCAATTTCAACATTCGGTTTATATTTTGCAGTAGTCTCCATAATTTCACCGCCTTTGTCCCCTGTTTTGGCAGGGACACCATTCCCACGGGAGCGGGACCGGACAAAACCTACATGTAATTATTAGCCGCTTCGCAAACAGTTAATAAATCCGTACAGAAAGCATCATCGCACCTGGCCCGCCGATTTGTTCTCATACGAGAAAACGCACTATGACTTTGAATCATATTCCCACCCCTTTCATTACACAAATGCAAACTACAGATATTATCCACCCATAGAGACGATTTGGCCAGAAAATTTTTAAAAAAATCCACTATTTGTTAATTTCCACCCCCAAAGCAGCTTATAGAGCAATCCGGCACAATCAGGTAATATCATCAATCTCCCACATAAACGCCTTTATGCCTTCAAAACCCAGTTTCCCTCGCATTCGGCGGACACTCTCCATTGCTTTTTTGGCCTTGGTCTGGTCGGTAACAACAAAGGTGCCGCAATTTATCCCTGGCCAAACGTCGGTATTCAAATGCGGCTCACTTGCCTTGCCTCTGCCTAATGTATTCGGGAATTTGGTATAGCAGTCAATGCCGACAGACTTCAGAGCTTCGTTCACCTCCTCATCTATCGCCACATTGTGCACAATCAAAACAGCCTTCATAATTATCCTCTTACCTGGGAAGTCTTAAGACCTTCAAACACACTGTAAAGAGTCGGCATCAAAACCAGGGTAATGATGGTCCCGACAAACAACCCGCCAATTATCGTTACGGCAAAGGGCACCCAAATTTCGGAACCTTCCCCTTTTGACAAGGCCAGGGGAGTCAAGGCCAGCATTGTAGTGCAGCTTGTACATACCACAGGGCGTAATCTGCTGCGCCCTCCCTCGATGATTGCCGAATAGACATCAAGTCCACGTCGTCGCAGTATGTTAAGATAACTAATAAGAACAATTCCGTCATTCACTACAATGCCGACAAGCATGATGAGCGCAAGAAAGCTGACAACACTCATCGCCTGACCAGCTAAGGCCAGTGCGATAATTACGCCGACAATACCAAAGGGTATCGAAAGAAATATAATAAACGGGTCACGGAACGACTCAAACTGCGAAGCCATCACCATATATACCAAAACCATCCCTAAACCCACAGCAATCACTAATAGCCTGAATGCCTCTTTCTTTTCTTTTTCAGCCCCGGCAAATTTATAACTAAAGCCGGGCGGTGCGGGAATCTTATCAAGCGCTTTCCTAACGTCCTTTACCACCGAACCGAGGTCTCTGCCGCTGATTTCAGCGGAAACCGTAATATAGCGAGCCTGGTCTTTTCGCTCTATCTTTGTTGGCCCCAAGCCCTGCTCGATTTCAGCGATATTCGCAAGGCTAACCTGACCTCCACCGGGCATACTGATGGGCACATCTCGCAAATCTTCAATCCTGTCCCGGTCTTTTGGTCGAAGCCGAACTTCTACATCATATTCATCTCCGCCCTCGCGATATCTCGTCGCGGTGCTGCCCGCAAAAAATGTCTCTATCTGTTTACCGATTGTCCTGGCATCAAGTCCCAATCTGGATGCCTTCTCGCGGTCAATAATAACCTTAACCTCCGGCTTTTCCTCTTTTCGGCTGATTTGCACATCCTCCACGCCTTCAACAGTGGCCATTGCCGACTTAGCGGCCTCGGCGTACACCATCGCTTCATCCATATCATGGCCGTAAAGTTCGACAGCCAATTGTCCACTGCTGCCAAACATGAGTGCCATAAGTGGGTCATCCGCACTGTAGCGAATAGTAGCTCCCGGTACCTTATCCGAGATTTTACGAAGTCTATTTATCAGCTCTCTTGGCGAAGCATCGCGCTGCTTCTTAGATTTCAAGCTGATAAACAGAATGCCCTTATAGCTTTCTTCCTCTGAAGCATAGTGTCCGCCGCCGCCCGAACCATAAACACCCCACCGAAAAAAACTAACCCGCCTCTCAGGAACATTATTTTCTGTTATTGTCTGCAACTGCTCCGCTACGACGCCTGTACGCTCATATCTTGTGCCGATCGGCAGCTCATACTCTGCCGATATTCGATTTTGGTCCTGTTCAGGAAAAAATTCGGTACCGATAAACCCAACAATCCCAATGCTCCAAACAAATAAAACAACACAGGAAATAAAGACCGTTTTGCGATTATTCAGCGACCAGTTCAGGAACCTGACGTACAGTAGTTCCATTTTCGTGAAAACTTTTTCGCCAAAACGGTAAAAGAAGTCTAATATTGACCTTGACGAGTCCGGATTATGAACTCTTAGAAGTCTTGAAGACAGCATTGGCACGAGCATAAGGGCGGTAAACAGCGAAGCCACCAAAGCCATCGTTACAATAGCCGCAAACTGGCCGAATATAATTGCCGCTATTCCGCCGACAAACATAACGGGTGCGAAAATCGAAATAGTCGTCAGCGTCGAAGCAACAACCGCCACGCCCACTTCATTCGCCCCGAAAATTGCGCCTTCTTTTGCGCGTTCGCCCTTATGACGATGACGATTAATATTGTCAACAACAACAATGGCATTATCTACCACAAGACCAACTGCAATAGCCAGGCTGGCTAATGAATCGGTGTTAATCGTGTAACCAGCCAAATACATCAATAGAAATGTAATTATCAACGATGTTGGAATCGCAACGGCAACTATAATACTGGCCCGCAGGTCTCGGAGGAAAAAAAGTAGAACTATAAAAACAAAAAAAACAGCCCAAAAAACCGTGTTACGCAAAGTACCTACAGAGGCCAAAATAAACTCAGAATTATCCATCACCATTTTAGGCTCGACATCAGGCGGCAAATTCTTCTTTATCTGCTCAAGTTTTTCCCTAACTGCCAGCACCACATCGACCGTATTTTCGCCGCTCTGCTTTTGAACAAATACAGCCATCGCCTTTTGACCGTTCATGCGCACCTCATACGTACGCTCTTTGAAGAAATCCCTTACTTCGGCAACGTCTTTTAACTTTATAGGTATGCCGTTACGGCGGGCAATCACAACTTCAGCAACCTCCTGGGGACTTGAAAATTCCTCAGGTGTGCGTAACAGATAGTCCTTGTAACCGGTCTTTATATTACCGCCAGGAGTGCTGATGTTCTGAGCGGCAAGAGCTAAGTTTATCTCTGTCACTGATAAATTCAAAGCCGCCAGTTTATCCCTGTCGATATCAACCCGAATCTGTCGCTGCAAACCGCCCGCTGCCGTAGCCGAAGCAACCCCTTTGACACGCTTGATGGGGTCAACTATCTCGTCATCAACTATATCCTCCAAGTCCGCATAGCTGTCCTCAGCCGTAATCGCAATAATTGCAATCGGTATCATTGAAAGGTCGAACTTAAAGATAACCGGATTTTCCGCCTCCTCAGGCAATCGCTCCCTAATCATATCAATCTTTTCACGCACATCGTTGATACTCTCATCTATTTTCTCGCCCCAGTCAAATTTCAACGTTACCACTGACATTCCCTCTTTGGAGACCGAAATGACCTCGTCAACTCCGGAAATAGTGCTCAGAGTATCCTCCATCGGCTCGGTTATCAAAGTCTCCACTTCTTCGGGCCCGGCCCCCTGATACGCTGTTAAAATTGAAACAGCCGGTATTTCCAGGTCCGGCATCAAGTCCAGTCCCAGCATTGACATCGACACCAGGCCCAACACTACCATTGCAATAAATATCATCAAGGTGGTTACCGGCCTGTTTACGGAAAGCTGAGCAAGTTTCATTTGATATCCTCTATTCGTACAACCTCGACACTCATCCCGTCGGCTAAATAATTCATCCCGTTAATCACAAGCGTCTGACCCGCTTTCAATCCATCAGTTATTTCATATCTGTCCGCTTGCTTTATACCAATCTCAACAAAATGTTTACGAGCAATCTTGCTGGCACTTGCCTCTTCAACCACATACACATAATGCTTACCAATCTTGCCACCAAGAACAACATCCTGGGGAATAACCACTACATTGTCTTTGCGATTCGTAATTAATGTCACTCTCGCAAACATACCCGGCTTCAACAGCAATTCATCATTATCAAGACGTATCTCAATTTGTATTGTATGGGTTTGTGCATCAAGAGCCGGATAGACTGAATGCACGCTCGCATCAAATGTCCTTCCGGCAAATGCATCAACTCTTATCTTAGCAGGCATCCCAACACTAATTTCCGCATCGTACTTTTCAGCAGCGGCAACAATCGCTCTTACCGTCTTCATATCGGCAATAGTAACAATCTGGTCCCCCGACCTAATCAGATTACCCTCGTCAATATGTTTGGCCGTTACTATCCCATCAATAGGCGAGACAATCATTGATTCGCGCAGATTTATTTGAGCAAGCTCCAGATTGGCCTTGGTTAAGCTCAAACTTGCCGCCGCCAATTCGGAAGCCGTTACAGCTTTATCTCTGCTCTGCTCTGTAGCTGACCCGCCTTCGTATAAGGCAACAATACGCTTCTTTTCACGCTCGGCATCGGCCTGCTCAATCTCTTTAGCTCTAACGCTGGCCTTAGCTACAGCCAATTGAGCCAAGTAAACATCGTGGTCGATAATCGCAAGCTGCTGACCCCTTTTGACCGACACACCCTCTTCGACTGCAACTGAATCACTCCCATCCGAAAGAACACGCAAGGATTCGACTCGTCCGGTCACCTTGGACGCTATGTCTACAATCTGGTTTGCCTTTATCCAGCCGGTCAGCTCTATCGTCTCTTCTATAGAGCCTGTGCTTACGGCTTCGACCTCAACAGGGACTGTCTTTTCCTCCTCCAAGATTTCAGCGGTTTTTCGCATAAACCCAAACCAAAACGTAACAAACACCACTGCTAATGCTATTAGCCAAAATAAAATTCTTCTGATTACTTTCATTTTGTCTGCCCCTGTTCTATTTTAACAAGTGCTGCTGGAGCCTTTTCCTCTGCAGCAATTGATTCGTGATTTTTGGCCTGACCTTCGGGTTCAGACTTCGGCGAGCTCAGCCGAGCCGCAGCTTCAAACATCGTGAGAGTTCCCATTGCTTTTTGCAAATCCAGTTTAGCAGTCACGTGCGAATATATAGCCTGGTAATGATTTACCCTTGCCGTCGTCAAAGCTGCCTGGGCATCGATCATCTCAACCTGCGTATTTGTCCCCTCTTTATAACCAACTTCCGCAAGTCGCAGTCCTTCTTTTGCCCTGGTAAGGTTTAACCGCTGAGACTCAACAAACTCCTCTGCATCCTCAATACTTAATTGTGCCCTGGTCAATTCAAAC
>JAUWBX010000473.1 GCA_030609625.1 Phycisphaerae bacterium | reverse complement strand
CCAGGATGATGAGAAGGTAGCGCAAGTGGCCGAAGACATCTACCAGGAGTTAATGAGAAAGGGCATTGACGTATTGCTGGACGACCGCGCCTTGCGCGGCGGAGTGAAATTCAAAGATGCCGACCTAATCGGCATACCAATAAGAGTTACCGTGGGCAAGAAGTCTGTTTCAGAAGGAAATGTCGAGATAAAGCTACGATGTGAATCGCAAAGCCGGAAGGTTCCAATTGAAAATGCAACTGATAAGACGATTGAAATGATCAATTCGCTTAAAGAAGAGCTAAAGGCTTAACACAGTATTTATGATTGGTGATTATAAAATTTCAGAACTGGTTTCGGCTGAGTTCTCGCTTAGTAGGTGGGGTGATGCCAAAGCCAACATAAAATTGAAAAGGAGAAAATCGATGAAAAAAGACAAACTCTCAAGACGCACTTTTATTCGCAATACATCTCTTATGGCCGCTGGTACAATTGCCGGTACATTGGCTCGTAGCGGAAACGCCGCTGTACCCGCCAATATCGAACGTGTCGTCAAGAAGGGACGTATCAACCAGTCGGTCTGCAAGTGGTGTTACCGCAGACAATCGCTTGACGAACTCTGTGCCGCCGCTGCGAAAATGGGGCTCAAATCCGTCGAACTGCTTTCAGGTCGTGACCTGCTGACAGTGAAGAAATACGGCCTGGTTTGCGCAATGGTCAGCAGCCACGGCATTGCGCACGGAATGAACAACAAAGAATACCACGCTGATTGTATTGCCAAGATTCGCACCGGCATCGATTCCACCGCAGAGCACAAATTCCCTAATGTTATTACCTTCTCCGGCAATCGGGCAGGGATACCCGACGACGTTGGACTCGAAAATGCCGTCGTTGGCCTGAAGCAAATCGTCGGATACGCTGAGAAGAAAAAGGTTACCATTTGCATCGAATATCTCAACAGTAAGGTCAATCATAAGGGTTATATGTTCGACAATATGGCCTGGGGTGTCGAGCTGTGTAAAAAGGTTGGCTCCGAGCGTCTGAAGATTCTCTACGATATCTATCACGTTCAGATTATGGAAGGCGACATAATCCGTAACATCCGTGATTATCACGAATACATCGGCCACTACCATACGGGCGGCAACCCGGGGCGAAACGAAATCGACGAAACGCAGGAGCTATATTACCCTGCTATTATGCGTGCAATTGCCGAGACCGGTTTCAAAGGTTATGTCGGCCAGGAATTTATTCCAAAACGCGACCCGCTGACGTCTCTGGCACAGGCGGCACAAATTTGTGATGTCTGAGACAAAAACTAATGGCTTGTAACACGATAAATACGTGGTGGTTACTGGTAGTTATTCGGCGCCATCCCCAAGCTCGTCCCGATTTTTCTGGACTCGCTTGAGGCTGCCACCCATCAAATTAGACGTTACAGAAACTAAAAACTCAAAACTGTAGATGTGGAAATTAAAGGACCCTAAGCCGGTAAAGCTGATAGTTGGGATTTTGGCTGCCAACTATCACTGCCTGCACACCGCAGCCGATGCGCTGAGTGATAAGCTCGGCAAGGTCGATTTTACAAGCGAGGTCTGGCCGTTTGACAAAACCGATTATTACAGGGACCAGATAGGCTCGCGTATCTTAAGGCAGTTTGTCAGCATCAAACGGCTGATTGACCCCGGCAAATTAGCTAAAGTCAAACACCAGACTAACAAGCTCGAACAAAAACTGGCAGCAAAGCTGGGCCTTCCATTGACAAGGCCAGTGAACCTGGACCCAGGCATAATTGCGCCTTCGAAGCTGATATTAGCGACAACAAAAAACTATTCGCATCGTATATATATCGGCCAAAAGATGTACGCTGAAGTAACGTTGATATTTGATAAAGGCCGTTGGCGGCCACAGGCTTATACCTACCCCGATTACAAACAGCAATGCTACTTCGATTTTTTTGAGATAGTCAGAACACGATTACTGGAGCAGTTAAAATCGAAACGTTGACTATATTAGCGATAATCCTGCTTGCAGGCTCATTTGTGCTGTCGGTTGTTTTGACAGTGGTTGCAAAAAAGCTGGCCATTCGCGCAGGATTGGTCGCGCAACCGGCTGAAGATAGATACCACCGAACAGTTATTCCGCTCGGCGGCGGTATCGCAATATTTAGCACAATCTCAATTATCATACTTACGGCTATTGCAGTAGTAAAATTTCTCGCTGTCCCCGGTTACCTTGATTGGCTCGGCCAGTCGGTTACTATTCACACGGACGGCTTTTTAAGCAAAATCGGCCAGCTTGTGATTATATTGTTTGTTGTCCTTGTCTTGTTCGTACTCGGCCTTTGGGACGACAAAAAACATCTCGGCCCATTCTTTAAGCTCGCCGTTCAGTTTGCAGTTGCAATAATTGCCGCCTTCTTTGCAGATATTCGAGTTGAGTTTTTTATCGAAAGCAAAATAATTACCTCTCTGCTTTCGGCTGTATGGATAGTTCTGATTATTAACGCGTTTAACTTCCTTGACAATATGGACGGCGCCTCTGCCGGCATCGCCGTCATAATAAGCTGTATTTTATTCACTGCAGCCGCTTTAAGCGGCCAGGTCTTTGTGGGCGGACTGGCACTTGTTTTTATAGGGGTGCTGTCAGGCTTTTTGGTATTTAATTTCCCACCTGCCAAAATCTTTATGGGCGACGCCGGCTCGCTCGT
>JAUWBX010000155.1 GCA_030609625.1 Phycisphaerae bacterium | reverse complement strand
GGACTGCTTATCGGCGATGTGCAGAAAAATGTAAAAAGAATTCTGCTGACCATCGACGTAACCGGCGATGTTGTTGCTGAGGCCCAAAAACTAAAAACAGACCTGATTGTAAGTTATCACCCGGTGATTTGGGACGGCTTGAAAAAAATTACATCAGAACCTCCGAGCAGCACTGTATATGAATTGATTCGCCGGGGGATCGCGGTCTTTTCGATACATACGGCACTGGATGCTGTTACGGGCGGAGTCAATGACGGCCTTGCTGAAATTATTGGCATTGAAGATGGGAAGCCGATTGGGGATTACGTTGCTAATCCGGCTGGCGACAATTACAAACTCGTTGTCTTTGTCCCTGTCGAATCGGTAGCTGAAGTTTCAAATGCGGTTTTCGCCGCCGGCGCAGGGGCAATAGGCAATTACAGCAACTGCGGCTTCAGCGCCGATGGAACAGGGACCTTTTTGCCTCTGGAAGGCGCAAAGCCGACTATCGGGAAAAAAGGGGAACTGGAAAATGTCCCGGAGATAAGATTCGAGACGATTGTGCCGGCGGAAAAACTCGATGCGGTTGTCACGGCAATGAAAAATGCGCATCCTTACGAGATGCCGGCCTTCGACATTATCAAACTCTATAACAGCCAAAACAAATTCGGCCTTGGCAGAATCGGCAAATTAGCCAAGCCCTTACGAATAGAACAGATTATTAACAAAATAAAGAAATACACCGGTGCCAAGGCTGTTGGTCTGATTGGAAACGAAAAACGGCTGGTAAAAACGGCAGCGGTCTGCGCCGGCTCGTGCGGTAAGATTATCAATTCGGTTATCGCTGCAAAGGCCGACCTGTACCTTACCGGCGAACTGAAACACCATCGGGCATTAGCCGCTCAGGAAGCCAGCCTGACCTGTATCTGCCTGAGCCATACCGTCTCGGAACGGTTCATATTGAAAAAATTCGCTAAACAGTTGCAAAAACAGCTAAATTCAGTAACAATAAGAGTAAGCAAAAAGGATGCAGACCCATTTAAGTGGAAAAACCTATGACGGAAGAGCAGAAGACAGAAGTCGGAAGACAGAAGACAGAAGACAGAGGACAGAAGGCAGAGGTCGGAAGACAGAAGACAGAGGTCAGAAGTCGGAAGACAGAAGTCGGAAGACAGAAGTCGGAATATCGAACGTTGGATAAAGAGCAGACCGATTTTCCACAGCATGACCAGGACATTGAGACGACGGTCGAGACGGTTGTGGAGGCGGTTTTATTCGCCAGCGATGAGCCGCTTTCGGAAGCCCGTCTGGCCAATATCGTTGAGACGACCGTAAAGCAGGCCCGTCAATGTATCAAAGACCTGAACGATAAATATCAAGCCAACAATAACGCCTTCAGGATAGAGCAAATCGCCGGCGGTTATCAAATGCTTACTTTGAGTCCTTATAACTATTGGCTGAAAAAATTACTTCGTGCCCGCAGCGACAGTAAACTAAGCTCCGCCGCCGTGGAGACCCTTGCCATAATTGCATACAAGCAGCCGGTTATGCGGGCTGATATCGAGGTCGTCAGGGGTGTCGCCACCGGCGAGGTAATTCGAACTCTTTGCTATAAAGGCCTGGTTAAGATAGTAGGCCGAGCCGAAGTTTTAGGCAGGCCGATGCTCTACGGGACGACAAAGAAATTCCTGGAGGTCTTCGGCCTGAACACACTCAAAGACCTGCCGAAAATCGAAGAGTTCAAAAAGCCCAGCTAACGTTTCCAGCATGTACGACGTTGCGACCGAAAGGAGCAAAGTCCCTAAGGGCAAGGGCGTAAGCCCATAGCGTATATGCTGTGTTATATGTCTGTGCCGTTCTCATTTAATAAAATCCCAGGAATTCATTTACTTTACTCATTATTAGCTCTTTTCGTTTTTGGACAAAATTTCTAAATGTTTCTTCAGTTAAATTGCCCCTTGCCTTCATAAAAAGTTCTTTGAGTGTTTGGTCAGATGAGCCATAAAAATCTGTATTTTCTTCAGGTAAACTGTTGCTTTTCAATATATTGCGTGTTTTGTTTATGTATCGAAAATTTCCAACACTGTTTATCAAGCCCCAAGAAAATCTCTTATATTCTAGAATACTTCTTGGAAATATGTGGTCTCTTTCTAAACTCCAACCTCTCTTTTTCGGAATTTCAAAAACACCACCTTGGATAACATTTAGAGTCAAATCCAAATCATGAAGCATACTTTCAGAAAATAAATAAGTAATACCAGTTCGTTCTTCCATATATTTACTAATCTCATCAATCGGAAACTTTGTAACTGGGCGAGCTTCTTCGACTCTTTTATGGATGACATCTAATTTCCCATCAGGACCATAGGAGTAAAATCTCATAAAAAATGACATATACAAATACTGTCTGAGTTTTATAGATCGACCTTCTGAGAGTTGCTGATGTGGTTGTTGATAAATAAAATCTATAATCGGAATTAACGCTAATTCCGACTTTAAAAATCTCTTTGAAAGTATTTTTGCATCTGTCTTTAAAAATTCTACCGTTGAGAGTAATGCTTTTCTAATTTTTTCAAAATTATCTTCGAGTTTTCTAATAAATTTACCATCTCTTAATTTTTCGATGTTATACTTTGCACCTTTATCTAAGAGTACAAATGAACATTTAATAAGAAAATCTGTGTTAAAGTCATACTCACCATTGCCGTTTAATTCATCTACAACCTCGATAAATTTTCCTTCCATTTCAGGTGATTTTAATATCACTGTCGAGAAAAGTAAATCGGATTTGGTTAAGACAATTCCTCCAGAATTAACTCGCACAAAAACTTCGAGAATATCGTTATATGGCAAATCTTCTTTTACATCTTGAATGTGTATTCTCTCTTCCATACCAAAAACTTGGAGAAATTTAGCTAAGTTTTCCTTTATTCGTTCTTTTATTTCGACTGGGTCTTCTTTAAACTCCTCATCTACAAATGCTGAAATCTTAGGAATTGTTATATCCATAATATCCGCTATCTTTCTCCAGTGGTGATTTTCTCTTGCCTTCTCTGGTGTCATAAACTGGAAACAGTACCTTAAGTTGCTCTCCTCCTCATTAGGATTACTATCGACTTTGAAATAGAGATGTTTACCATCATATTTGCCAAAAAATGCGAGAGATAATGATTGTAATCTCTGCTGCCCATCTAACACCAGATACAGTGAAGATTTTAATATTTCTTCCTCAGAAATAAGCCTTTCACCTGTTTTGTAATCTAGAGCGAACTTTCTTGTTCTAATTGTAAACCCTGACTGTGGCTTCCAAACAAGGAATGAACCTATTGGGTAATCATTCATTAACGAATCCATTAATTTACATATTCTTTCTTCTTCCCAAACAAATGATCTTTGGATAGAAGGCAATCTATATAAATCACCTTTTATCTCTTTAACAACATCATATATTCTTTGTGTCGGCTTTATTCTACTCATAGTTTCCACCTCTCATTTTTTGGCACGGCATTGCAGATAACGTTCCGAGCGTAACTGAATCTGTGCGCAAGTAAAGAAGCACTTTCTGAATAATAGCATGCAGCAATCAATTAAAAAGGCCATATATGTAACATGTTTGGGAGAGGGCGAGAAGCGCCCTAACCTGTTACGCTCTGTTATACCAATTGCGCCCAACACCATTTTTAATTATTGCATTTCATTATCTTCTTGTGGACGAAAGCCCATTTTTTGCCTTAAACGATTTCTTTCGTTGACTGCAGCTCCTTCTTTCATAGTTTCCGTAATATAACCGTATACTTCTTTAGGATAACGTTCGCCAAGTTGTTTGAATGATTTAATCAAGATCTCTAACTCAAGATTACCTATAAGATCTGATAACATAGAATCAATTCCCAAGGAAATTATGCTGGGAAAAAATTCATCAACTTCTAGATCTTCATCAATCACAGCTTCAACAACATTTTTAAATTCT
Organism: Phycisphaerae bacterium; assembly: GCA_030609625.1. Classification (GTDB taxonomy): domain Bacteria; phylum Planctomycetota; class Phycisphaerae; order Sedimentisphaerales; family Anaerobacaceae; genus NIOZ-UU13. The sequence goes on along the minus strand of JAUWBX010000155.1, from coordinate 1,987 downwards.
AATGTGCGATTGTAAAGCTCATCTGAAATATCAATTTTTTTCATAATTTCATCACATCATTAAAAAAGAAAATCAATTAATTGTTGGGCACATTTCGTATAACTGTTAATATCCGAACTCTTTCGTTCATGCAACCAAATTGGCATGTTTTGCGAAATACTTCGCTTATGCAAGACTCTATGCGAAGGCTCAAATTGTAATTTTTTGTTGTTCTCATTTTCTTCCAAAATCCAAAGGGGCTAAGTTTATTTCTACGTGGGGCAAATCCAGCCCTTAGGAAAACTATTTTAGGGTTTTGTCGGGCGAATTCAATAAGAAAAAACACTGCTTTTTGGCCGCTAATCGGTTATTGCTTCCTGGACCGGTTTTGTCCGGAGACATTTTTCAAATAACCTAAAGAGGTAAGAAATCTGTCAGCGGCCCGGACGGTTTGCTTAAATGAGCTGTTATCTTTGTCCCTTCCGTAGTTAAAGAAGCCGTGCCCCTTGCCTTCGAACGGCACAAGCCGGCAGACATTGCCGGACTCCTTCATCGCTGTGCGGAAACGCTCAACACTCTCGAATGGAACTGTCCGGTCCGCAGTTCCGTGGAAAATAATACACGGAGGGACACCTTTTTTCACATGCTGCAAGGGAGATATTTCCTCTACACGATTCCTGAACCTTTCGTCCGAACGCCTTTTTTTCGACAACCCTACCAGGTCAACGGCTGGATTGAACAGAACTAATGCATTCGGCTTAGAACTGATGTCGTGGTCTTCATTTTCTTCATCGAGTCCCTCAATCACGCCTGTGCAAGCTGCCACGTGTCCGCCCGCCGAGCCGCCGCCTGCGACGATTTTGTTCGGGTTGACGCCAAGCCGTGCTGCGTTGGCCCTGACCCAGCGAATGGCGGACTTACCATCGGCAACACATTCGAATGGCGTCGTCCCATGCCTGTTCTTGACACGGTATTCAGCGGAAATCGCCACCATTCCCCGTGAGGCGAAGTAATCGCACTGGTGGTAAAATTGAGTCGGAGTACCACCGACCCAACCACCGCCGAAAAAGAATACTATCGCCGGCAACGGTTCTTTTGCTTGCCTCTCGGGCGGCTCGAATATATGCAGTTTCAATTCGACCTCGCCGATGGTTTTATACACTACCTGCCTTGGCTCTATAGTAGTTTTTCTTGATTTCATCCGGCTGGCCGAACGTGAGTCACTTTTGGCCCACGGCAGCGGCTCATTGGGGCCGACAGCGTGAGCAGGCCGGGGATGTTCGGGCCCAAAGACGTACATATCGTCCTGGTCCTCGATAACGACAAAACTCTCATCAATTGAGCCGTCCGGCTTTGTTGCATTATCGAGTGCAAGTTTCAGGTGTTTGGCAAGAAACTTATAGGCGCCGGTGCGCTTCGAAATACCGTAATCATGTCCCTCATCGGGAAGGTGGACATTCTCCACAAGAGCTTCTGCGCCATAGAGACGATAGACATTGCGGATATAGGGAAGCTCGACGTTCGGCGTGTTCTTGGTCCAGTCCTTGCCGTTGGAGATAAGCAACTGCGGGCGCGGTGCAGCTAAAGCGGCTATATCGGTATTATTCGTCTCGTGGGTGTCGCTTTTGTGGATGGGCATACCGCTTTCGCAGTTGCACCCGCCAAAGAAGTGCGCTGAGACCATTACGGCAGGGACAGAGACGGCGATACGGTCATCAACCGCCGTTACGAGAAACGATTGTGTCCCTCCGCCGGAGGCCCCCGTTACGCCGATGCGCTTGGGGTCCACGTCTTTTAGCGAAATAAGAAAGTCGATAGCGCGGATACTGTTCCAGAGCTGTAATTTAAGGACCTTCGGCCGCCTATGCTGCCATCCTGCATTTTTCCAGTCACCATATCCGACCATATCGTAAGAGAATACAACCGCGCCCATACGAGCCAGCGTTGCACATCGCTTCTGCATATCGGGTCGAAATCTTCCATAGTCATTGGGTTTGCTCCAGTGGCC
>JAUWBX010000239.1 GCA_030609625.1 Phycisphaerae bacterium | reverse complement strand
GATACCGGCATCCCGACGGTCATCTTTTCGCCATTAGGCACGTCGTTTACCACCAACACAATCCGTCTGGCCGAGGTATCTGGTTGTGTGATTTATTCCACGAACGATTTCAGCCAGGCTGCTTACGGGATGAAGATGCTCTCGGCGGCTGCAAAAATGCGCCGAGCACGCTGCGTTGTGATAAAAGGTCGGCGTCGGTCGGAAGCGACCCTTGCCGATACGGGCATTACAATGCGAGTCGTACCGGCAACGACATTTATCGAGCAGTACAACCAGACCTCTGATAGCAAAGACATCCTGGCGATGGCCGACGATTATATCCGCCGGGCCCGCAGACGCACAGGCGCAACTCGCCAGGATGTTATCAACGGCGTCAAGAGTTACTATGTAGCTGGTAAGATTCTTGAAAACGAGCAGGCCGATGCAATAACGATGGACTGCCTCGGCGCCCTTGGCAAAATCGATGTGAGCCTGCCTTGCATCGCTTGGTCGCGGATGAACGACGATGGCATACCCGCAGCCTGCGAGGCCGATTATGGCGCCGTTGCTTCACATATGATTGTGCAGTATTTGTTCGACCGTCCGGGTTTTCAGCAGGACCCCGTGGCCGATACTTCTGATAATTCAATTATTGGTGCGCACTGCTGCTGTGCCACAAAGCTCAAGGGTTTCGACCAACCACCCGAACCGTTTGACCTCAAGCACCACCACGGCAACCGGGACGCGGTGCCGCGCACTCTCTGGCGTAAGGGCCAGCGGGTTACGAGTATCGACTTGCTGCCGGGCAAAGGGGACGGCACTTCCGAAAACGATACGCCTTCGAAAGTATTGATTTCAGCCGGTACGGTCCTCGATAATATGGACGTACCGCCCAGTGGCGGATGCGTCGTATCGGTCAAGGTCAAATTCGACGGCAATCAGGAAGTGCTCAGCTTCCCCGGCTTCCACCAGATATTCTTCTACGGCGACTACAAGGACCAAATGAAGGATTTCTGCCAGCTCTGCAAATTTGAAGCCCAGGTAGTTTAGTCCCCAAAAATATTTGGGGGTCAATTAAAAAACAAACCCTGGCACAAACAGGGTTTTCCTTATTGGTTAGCCCCCAGCTCGGCTGGGGGTCATAATTACAACCGCCCCTCCTGTCTATTCATCTCGCTCATCATTTTGTCCCTTCCATCGTTAAAACAATATCAATTTTTGTTAATATTCAAGAGAAACCATATCCATATAATTAAGGATGAAAACCTTTCATGCGGGGCAATGAAGTCACAAATGCGTACCTGGAATACTACATTTAGTCCAGAATAGTGGGCATTCGCCTGGGTGTGGCTAATTTTTCTGGCATCTCGTAATACCATTGTTAACAAGCTATTACATTCGTTTGTCATCCTGAGCGTAAGCGAAGGTTCTGGCCTTAGAAAAAGATTATCCCGATACATCGGGATTCGCTCCACTGCGTTCCGCCACGTGCTTGACGGGGGGATATACATAAGCCGGCGAATAACACAAAAATTCTCAGCAGATGAGATTAAGGGGCATCAACTTCCGGGGCCGGAGACTCTGCCCGGTAGGCCCGAATATGGGACTGACCAGAAGCAGGATTAAAACAATTGTTCAGAAAATGTCAAACATTAACTATCAACTCCACAGGTGCGTGTTGCTGGTCTTGGTTGTGCCACCGTAACAGAAGAAAGTCTTCTTAACCTTATCACAGTAAACGGAAAAGGGCTTATGCTTGGCGCAGTACGTTCCCAGGCCGCCGCTATACTTGTAAACATACTCATCGCCAGTTGACTGATTCATGTATCAGATACCCCGATAACCGTCATCCTTGGCGTTAATAATTGACGAGGAAAAGCACACCGAGGGGACCAAAACAGCAACCACTGTCAATAATAAAAGTAATTCCTTTATTCCCCTTCTTTGTTTGCAGCCTAACATAGACTTTTCCAGGCTATGCGACTATTTGCGACGTAATGCCCGCTAAAGTTGCTCTGATTCACACTACCTTTTATGTCATATTACCTATTTTCTTCACCTTGGATTTCCCATATGAGTTCATAAACGGTAGTCCTGCACGCTATGAGTCTTTGAGCCTTCGTCTCCTTTTTGAGGTGGCCTACCGAAGTCGTACCACCTGTCGTGGTTACCGGAGATATCATCCGGACAGACAAATGCAAAGGCCTGTACGGTATTGACGGCATATACCCTGTTTGACAAGCACTATTCCTATCAGTCACTCACCCGGCGGCGCTTCCTCGAGACCAAGGTCGGCCGAATAGACCACCAACCGGGGGCGGGCATCCGGAGTGGTCGAACCGTTGGTGTGGATCTGCCAGCCATCGCTGGTGCCATTGGCCTGGATGGCGATCCCGTGGTCGGTCGCCCCGGTGCGGACGCCTTCCAGGTAGTCGGTCACGTCGAACCAGATTTCAGCCCCGCGGATGAAGCCGTGCAGGGAATCGAGGACCGGACCGATGTCACCATCGCCGATCTGCAATCCGTTGACCGCCCCAAAGGCCGAATGCAGCGACGTCGTATCCCAGGGCCGCAGCATCGCATACGCCGCATAGGGACCACCGGTAGGAGCACTCCCGTGGGTATCCCCGGTGGTTATGACGGCCCACGCCTTGGCCACGGGTACGTCATTCGGGGCCTGACTCGGCTCCGTGCCGAATACGTTACCGAATTTCAATAGGGCCAGATCGTCGGGGGAGCTGGCCGTGCCGTCGATGTCGGTAAAAAGCACCCCGTCGAGAAATGTCTGGTCGAGTGTTGATGCATCTTCGGTTATTTCGGGATTGTCAAGGTCGCCGGTGTCTTCGATCATAGCATTCGTGCCGCTGCGGACAATGGCCATCGTCGTGCCGGTATAATCACCTGTCCCATCCCCATTCTGAAAAGTGTTTATCTCGACGGGATTGGGCGTATAGGAGACCTTTAGCTTGGGTCGCGTATCGCTAAACGGATAGCCCGTGGTGCGAATCGACCAACCGTCGGTGGTGTTCGCTCGCTCGGTCATCAGGTCAGGTAGGCCGGCCTGGATGGTAAGACCATGATTCTCCATGCCGTCCACCCAGGATTGAACGACCGATGTCACGTTTCCGCTGGTCGTGTTTCCCGGATTCTGGCGGCCATAGCCGCCCACGGGCCGCGTCGCCGAGCCGTCCTGCCACCAGGCACCCCGGCTTCCCATATCAGTGGTCGTGGTAAAATCGCTGAAGTACGAGGTCGTTGAGTCGAACGGCTGGAGTAGGCCTGCGACGCCGTAGGGACCTCCCGTGGCAGCGTTTGCCACCAGGCCCGTGGTCACGATCAATTCGGCGCTAAGAATGGTCGCCCCGGCTGGGATCTGGTTCGGCTCGCTGCCGATGATATTATCGAACCGTATCAGCCTCTGCTCGTCGGGCGATGTATCCATTTGGTAGCCATCAAGGAAATCGTTTACGACCTCACTGCCGTTTAAATTGTGTTCGAGTCTTTCGCTGATCGTGCGATCGAACGTGCCGGTGTAACCATCCACTCCATTTTGAAAGCTGACAGTCACCACCTCGGCGGCCACGCTCCCGGCCACGACCATGCAAAAGCCGCCGGCCAATGCAGCACAAAGAAATAAACTCTTGAATTTAACAGTCATCATAGTCACCTCCATTAAAAATAACCCTAACAATGAAATATGTAGCCACGACACGGATGCTGCCAAACCCCTTTCATATCTCCGGCAGACAGCCAAAAACTGCTGATTGCTGGAATGACACCCATCCGGGGCTGAATAAATTATATAGCGATTTGTGGGAAAACACAAGACTAAACAAAGAAGTTAAAGAAGAAAATGAGATATTTATTCAGGAAATAATTAAAAATCAATTTTTGGGGAACGTTAGAGCTTATTAGTTCGTTTTTAATAACATGGCGGGACGTACCGTCTCGAAGTTCAGAACAAGTGTAATTTTAATTAGTTACTGTTGCGGAAACAGTATTTATCATTCCCGCGGAAGCGGGAATCCAGCTTTTTCGCCCTGGACCCCTGCTCCCCGCTTTCGCGGGGACAAGTTTACCCCTGCGGAAGCAGGGGCAGGGGTGACATCGTAGGTTTTTGCTTTCCACAACAGGAACTAATTAGGAGAACAAACAATGAACAAAAGAAGATTAGCCACAGTTGTCATTGTCATCGGCGTAGCTGCAATAGCGGGCACAACCGCCACCTATGCCTTGGCACAGACAAAGGCCGGGACTGTTCCGCACGGACAGATGCCCAAAATGAATATGAAACACTCTATGATGGCCGGGACCTTAAGCCTCGAAAAAATACACACCGAAAATCTGCCGATAGTGATGCTATCAGTCAACAAAGCCACCAAGGCCATAGAATCCGGCGACAAGAAGACCGCACTGGACGAACTGCATAAGGCCCGGAAGATGCTTATCGCAATCTACGGAGCTATTGGCACGCATGTGAAACCGCAGTTTGCGAACAACCGCTGTCCCATAATGGGCTCGCCCATTAATCCTGAAAAGGTAACAAAGAATCTGGTAAGGGACTACAAGGGTCAGAAAGTTGCTTTTTGTTGTCCCGGGTGTCCTTCAATGTGGGACAAGCTCACTGGTGCCCAGAAGCAGGCCAAGCTGGCTAACGTAAAGCCGACACTTCAAAAAGTTTGGACATGCTCTATGCATCCACAAATTAACCTGCCCAAGCCGGGATCGTGCCCACTGTGCAACATGAAGCTTATAGCGGTTTCTACACAATAATTCTGGACACAAACATTGTTCGGCCGTAAAACCTGTGATTATAAGGTGTTCAAGGCCGGGAAACGGAGTATTTTATTTCCCAGCCTTGTAGTTTATGGGTGCGAAACTCAACCATAGCCAATTATTTA
>JAUWBX010000488.1 GCA_030609625.1 Phycisphaerae bacterium | reverse complement strand
GATTGCCATTATTGCACTATTGATGGCGATATTGATGCCAGCTTTACAGCGGGTAAGGAAACAGGCCAAGGGTGTTGTATGCAAAAACAATATGAAACAAATTGGCATGGCAGCCAATTTATATGCCGAGGACTACGATTTGTTCGTCCCACGCTCGGCTGATTGGTCAACAATTACGGATATGAGACCGTGGTTCCAGTGTTTTATGCCTTATTTGGCACAGAAGGCTATTGACGATGACTACCGTAACGTCAAGATATTTCGCTGTCCCAGCTATCCTGACAAAGAGCAAACCCTTTGCTATGTCGTTAACGGCTGGCCTGATGAAGATGCTACTCGTACCCGGCAAAGCAAGCTGACCGAGTGTGAACAGGCGTCCACGACGATCTACCTTGCCGACAACGAGGACGGGCCATGGCGTACCATAATCACAATGGCGACCGACCGGGACCTTACACGATGCGATGTATGGACTGAGACGCATCTGCCCGACTCCGACAATCAGGACATAACCAACGGCAGACGGGTCGCAAGAGCTCGTCATAGAGACGGGTGCAATGTGCTGTTTCTCGACTGGCACGCCGAATGGATGGCTGCTGAAGAAATGACCGTAGATATGTGGAGGTTTGAAAAATAACACATTGACCGGCCAGAGGAGAAAAAACAGCATGGGCTAAAGCCCATCCTACCCAAAATAGCAGCGTGGGGTAACGGGTATTATTAGTTGAAAGACCGCTAAAGGCCTGAAAAATCCACCTACAATCATGACATGCACCCCCCTCCACACCGTGGGGGCTTTTTTGTGAATCGCTCTGCTTGCCCAAAACACTTAGCCAGCTTTTTCCTTTGACTTTTAACCGTAAAAGTAGTAAAATCGCATTATGTTCGGTTGACTGTATTTATGGTCAGATGGAGGGGAAGAATGGAGGCATATAGTTAGTCCTTATAATTTCCCGTGATTTTGCATATCGAATGACTGTGTTAAAAAGTACATGGTGAAACATTAACAATTTTGAAAGGAACAAGAAATGGAAACGAGACAAAAGAGGACAAAATTAGCCGTGAGTATATTAGTTTTGGCGGGCCTTCTGGTGTTTACCCTGTTGGCCATGGCAGATAATTTTGCGTCAATCGCTCCGCCCAGCCCGGATGTATCTGACGACTACGGAATGCTGGCCGGTATGTTTATAAAGTTCGAAGGTGTTGACGGGGAGTCGCAGAACAAAGACCACATAGGATGGTGCAACGCCCTATCTTTCAGCCAGGGACAAAGCTTACCGGCCGGCAGTGCCGGCTCACCACAAAGAGGTAATGTCGTATTCGAGGACATAGTCGTTATCAAGGAGTTAGACAAGGCAAGCCCAAAACTGGCTGAGGCCGTTTGCAAAGGAACAGTATTTCCCAGAGTCGAAATCCACCTGACATATACAGATGCCGGCAACGTGACCTACTACGCCTATGAACTCAAGAATGTGCTAATTGTCGGCTATCGTATCGGCGGCAGCGGCTACAGTGAGCATGTCCCAACAGAGGAACTATCACTTAGCTTCGGGGAAATAAAAGTCACATACACAGAGATTGATGAGGGAGGAAGACCAAAGGGCAATGTGGTATACGAATGGAGGTTAGAGGGAGGTGGGATTAGGTTATTAGGGAAGGGTGGGATTTAAGAATAGAAACTATAGCGAAATTCAATTAGCGTAACAACCCTGTGGTGACATAGAATACGCAACCGTGTGGATATCAGTACATTGGAGCACAAGGGGCTGTGAGTTTAAAGCTTGCAGCCCTTTTCCCATTACCTAATTGTAGCCCACAGATTCTCACACCCACCATCATCTTTCAATTTTAATCGCCTCACAGGCCATTTAGAACGTCATCAAATCGTACTCAATTTCAAATCGCAGTTTATGTCCAGCTTCTTCCTGAACTAACTTCAGGAAAATATCTCTCAGTTCCTGCGTTTGAGCTATTGTCGCCAAATCGATGTAGAGCTTACGTGAGATTTCCTCCTTTTTCATTCCGACAACAAGCAGGTCAACGTAACTCATCTTAGGGTGTTGTTCAACATCCTGTACATATTCTGCGATGTCGAGCTTGCCAACTTCTTCCTCGCCTATACCAACTTCGCCAGCCTTAACAGTTTCCAACTTTACCTTATGCTCCAACTCTTCCGAGGCCAAATCTGAAAGCACTTTTGCCATCTCCGGCTTCTCTACGAAATCCGCCAATTTCATATAAAAATTCTGAGCTTCAATCTCCCGCTTTATTGCAAAATCCAGAACTTCATCAACAGACCTGAATTTCTTCATATCTCAGTTCTTATTGATGTTTGAATATTAAATGGAACATTCCTGCATAAACAAAGCAAGGAGGTCATTCCCGCCCCGCATCAAAGTGCGGGATAAACTCCAGCGGGAATCCAGCCGTTTTATCAGCGTTTTCTGGACTCCTGCTCCTTCGACTTTGCTC
>JAUWBX010000189.1 GCA_030609625.1 Phycisphaerae bacterium | reverse complement strand
AGGCATGGTGGACGATGCCCGTATCTACGACTATGGTCTCTCGCTTGCTGAAATTGCCTGGCTTACCGGCAGGACTGAGCCGTTTGACAAGCCGTTTTGACATGAATGAATACGGTGCAGTAACAGATTCACAGCTTGATGGGCAGCTCTGGCCGCAGTTGGTGTTGACTTGAGATTGCCACGGCTTTTTTCAAAAGCCTCGCAATGACAGGCGATAGAGCAACGGATTTGCGCCAATTCGGGGCCTATACTGATTGATTCGGTATAGGCCCCTTTGTTTGGTAGTTGGTGAAAGGTAATTGATTATTGGATGGGTGCCCGCTAACGGCTTGCGGGGACAAGGATTGCCGCGTTGAAGATTGCATTCCGCACTTCTTCGGCGGATTTTCAGTATTGTGCCGATAACGACAAAACGACCTCCAATAAATTTTGGGGGAAGAAAACCCGCCGAGTAAATCGGCGGGCTAAATATAACAGCATAAACCCCCCAAAGACAGGCCTGGGGGGCCAAACAACCCTCCAATAAATTTGAGGGTTAAATATTTTTTATGTGTTTGTCCTTGACGAGCAGGCTTTTAATTGATAATTGATAATCAGGACTGGTTTAGGTTAAAGGATGACTTCTGCAAAATCGAGGTCAGGCATACTTTGGAAAGGAAAGATTTTCTTTTAGTTTTTTCTTTCCAAACAGTACGTTGTTGTATAATAGATAGTTAGTATCTGTTGCGGAAAGCCGAAACTGGCAATGTCACCCCTGCGGAAGCAGGGGTCCAGAGCGAAAAAGCTGGATTCCCGCTTTCGCGGGAATGACAAATGCTGTTTCCGCAACAGGAATTAGTTAGTTGATTATTCAAGAAAATCGAAAACATGATTTTTTAAATAATATATGCCTAATCTCAATTTTGCATAACTCTTTTAGGTTTAAGGTTGAAAGGAGGCCATTATGGCAAGGATAGTTCTTACAGCAGTAGTCATCGTCTTATTGAACGTGTTGGTTGGCTGCCAGGGTGTTGACAGCGGCAGAGGCCAGCTTATGCCGGTCCGCACCAGGATGTCGCTCGGGTCTGCCGGTGTAGTTAACATTGCCAAAGCGGGAGAGACCGATTTTGTCGAGCAGATAGCGGTCAATCGGCAGGCATATCGGCAGGGACTGGAATCGCTGATAAAATACTACACCAAGACCGGCAACAATATGAAGTTCAAGTGGGCCAAAAAGGAGCTGGCGGCACTGGATTCCATCCCGCAGTATAAGTACATTGTCGTGGCTGTGACAGCCGGTCCGAATTTGAGAGCGAGCACTTCGATTCCAGAAGCAGATGACCTCTATATGGATGCCCTGCGGCTTGAAAAAGATGCCGGAGTGTTAATCTTCGGCAAAAATAACGATATGTTACGTTTGGCCTTAGATAAATACGACCGACTCATAAAAAACTACCCATCCAGTGACAAGATTGATGATGCGGCATACAAGGCCGGTGAAATTTATGAATATTTCCAGGATTACTCGATAGCGCTTTTGTATTACGAAAGGGCCTATCAGTGGGACCCTGATACGACTCATCCGGCGAAGTTCAGGTCGGCTCGTATTCTGGATAAACGGCTGCACCGCTATGCGGAGGCACTGGAGCTTTATCGGCAGGCCATCAAAACGGAAGGTAAGTATGGAAAGTACAGAATGTGGAAAGAGTATGCAGAAGGGCGGATAAAAGCGTTGTACAAGACCGAGGAGGAAAATGAGTAACGTTGACAAAAGTTTGAGGTAAAGGTTTTTAAAGTAGTAATTCGGGCCTGGCTGGATATCAGGCCCGTTTTTTTTTATGTAATTAAGAAAAAAGATGTTGTTGGAATTTGAGCAAAAAGTGGCTGATTTCATAAGGGCGAATGAGCTTTTCGGCAATGTGGATAAAGCTCGCCTGCCGACAGCCAAGGTTTTGTTGGCAGTTTCCGGCGGAGCGGATTCAACGGCACTTCTATATGCAATGCGAGCGCTGAGCAGTGAGAACGTTTTCAGGGCCGAGATGCTCTGTGCTCATATAAATCATCAGTTGAGAGGGGCTGAAGCGGATTCGGATGAAGATTTTGTTATCGCACAGGCAGCCAGGCTGAAGTTGGCCATAACAACGAGGCGAGTAGATGTGCGCGGGTATGCCGGTCGTAATAAACTGTCGATTGAGACGGCCGCCCGGGAATTGCGGATTAAAAATCTTCTCGAGATTGCAAGGGCCAACAACTGCAAGGCGATAGCAACGGCACATCAAAAAAATGACAATGCCGAGACCATTCTGCAGCGATTAACCCGCGGCACAGGATTTCGCGGACTCGGAGGGATTTGGCCGATGCGTGTCTTTGGCTATGAATTTAAGTTTGTAAGACCGTTGTTATGTGTCCGGCGAGATGAGATTATCAAGTATTTAGAACAGCGGAATCTAAAATGGCGACAGGACCATACAAATGCCGATTGTACATACAGGCGAAACTATATTCGGCATCGGCTGCTTCCGGCGTTACAACAAGACTGCACCGGCTTACTCGTGGAGCAATTATCCGAACTGTCCGAATCAGCCCGCAGGTTCTATAAGCTGGTTTGCCGCCGTGCAGATGAGGTATGGCCAAAAACTGCTGATTGTGCCGGTGAAAAGGTAACGCTGGACTCGAAGATGCTTCTGGCTCAACCACAACCGGTAATGGTTGAGCTGGTCCGGCGAAGTTTGACAGCCGTCGGCTGCGGCGAGAAAGATTTGACGCAACGTCACTATGAAGGGATACTGCGATTAGCAGAGCAAAACGTCAGCGGCAGAAAAATAGAGCTGCCGGGCGGACTTGTGGTTGGCGCCGAATACGGGAATTTGATTTTTTCAGGACCTGAGAAAAGACCTCCTTCCGAAGAGCAATTCGTCAAAAGTACAGAAGTGGAAGTTCCGGGGCAAACAAGGTTCGACAGGTATCTGGTAAAGGCAGTTATTTTCAAAGCTGAGGAGGAGAAATTCGAGAAATTCAAAGCGGAAAAAAACAATTTTGTGGAGAGGTTTGACTTTGATAAGATAAAGCCGCCGTTGGTTGTTCGCTTTCGCAGGACCGGTGACAGGTTTGTTCCTTTGGGTTTGGGCGAAGATAAAAAGGTGGGCAAATTCATTACCGCTGCGCGAGTGCCACAGGAAGTACGACAGAAACTTCTTATTGTCGCTGACAGCGAAAAGATAATCTGGGTTTGGCCGATTCGAATAGCCGAGCAAGCGAAAGTAACCAGTGGGACCCGAAAAATCCTCCAACTGCAAATAACCGATATGCCAATACAAGCTAAATAAAAACCGTAAACAAACATGAGTACAAATAATTACTCGCGTCGTAACTTTCTAAAGGTCATAGGCCTGGGTGTGACCACGCTGGCGGCACACGGCTGCGCGGGTATCTCCCGGCTAATCGGGGGCAAGGTGTCCGGGGACAAGCCCAATATTATTTTCATCTTAGCTGATGACTTAGGCTGGGCAGAGCTGGGGTGCTATGGTAATAAGTTTAACGAAACACCCAATCTCGATAAACTGTCACGCGAGGGTATGAGGTTTACCGACGCCTATGCAGCGGCCCCGGTTTGTTCGCCTTACCGGGCAGCTTTGATGACGGGGCAATATCCGGCAAGAGTCGGCATTACCGATTACCTTCGTCCCAACGATGCCAGGCACCTTTCGACTGATTATGTTACTATCGCCGAGATGCTCAAACGAGCCGGCTACGCCACGGGCATCATCGGCAAGTGGCACCTCACCGGTTATGCCAACCACGGTGCGAAGGAAATTGGGCCCAACCTTCACGGCTTCGATGAAGTAATCGTCTCGGAAAATCGCGGTATCGGCGGGGGCAGCTACTTTCATCCCTACCACTTTAACCGCGAAATCAAGAAACGTCTGCCCGGCAGAGAATATCTGGTTGACCGCTGTAACCTCGAAGCGGTCGAGTTCATCGAGCGGCACAAAGATGGGCCGTTCTTTCTCTACCTGAGTCATTATGCCGTCCATACCAGGTTGTCAGGCAAAGACGGGCTGGTTGCCAAATACGAAAAGAAACCCGGCGCCGGCAAAGGAAACAAAGCCCGGCGGAACAATCCACATCTGGCTGCGCAGCTTGAGAGCATCGACGAAGGCGCCGGTATGATTATGGACAAGCTTGACGAACTGTCTCTGGCCAACAACAGCGTGCTAATCTTTACCGGCGACAATGGCGGTGAAGACCGTGTAACTTCCAACGCTCCATTGCGTGCCGGCAAGTCCACACTTTACGAAGGTGGCATCCGCGAGCCTCTGCTTGTTCGCCGGCCTGGGGTTGTGAAACCGGGCAGCGTGTGCAATAAACCGACAAGTAATATTGATTTTTACCCAACGTTCCTTCAGTTAGCCGGATGCAGGATGGACCAGTCTCAGCACTTTGACGGTGTTTCTATTCTGCCTTTGTTTAAGAACTCGAAAGCTGAACCTGGGCGCGACACATTCTATTGGCATTATCCGCTGGAAAAGCCGCATTTCCTTGGCGGACGCTCGGCAGGAGCGATTCGGCAGGGCAACTTCAAACTCATCGAATTCTTCGATAACGGCCAAGTCGAGCTTTATAATCTGGCCGATGACATCGCAGAGGAACACAACTTAGCGGCGGAACTGCCCGATAAAGTAAGCGAGCTGCAAAAGCGCTTAGCAAATTGGCGGGCCGAGGTCGGAGCAAGGATACCAGAGGGACAAGAGAGATTCCTCAATTACAAATAAATGATTCCAATAACCGGAGGAAAGGAAAATGGTTAATCTAAATAATGGTCGTCGTGATTTTTTGAAGGCTATGAGTCTGGGTGCGATATCGTTGTTAATGCCAAAGTTACTGTCAGCAGTCGAAGGCGATAGAAAGAAGCCCAATATAGTGCTGATTTTGGCTGACGATTTGGGATTTTCGGATCTGGGTTGTTACGGCGGAGAGATCGAAACGCCGAACCTGGACCGTATGGCAGCCAAAGGCCTTCGCTTTTCACAGTTCTATAACTGCGCCAAGTGCTCGCCCACGCGTAATTCTATACTGACAGGTTTGTACCATCAGCAGGCCGATGTCGGAAAAGGCAAAAACTGCGTTACCATCGCTGAGACACTTCGCCCGGCCGGCTATACAACGTTAGCGGCAGGCAAGTGGCATGTTGGGGGCACACCAATGGAGCGCGGATTTGACCGGTACTTCGGTATGCTCGGCGGTGCGTGTAGCTACTTCGTCCCTGACAAGACTTTCCGCCTGGACAGAGAACCGTTTGCAACAAATGACAGGAACTTCTACAGCACTAGCCCTTAAATCAGCGTAGTTGGAGGCGATAAGTTGTTTTTAATTATCAAAAAATACTCGAAATGACCCTTTCAGT